>DATHOV010000448.1:0-2444 GCA_035484515.1 Lysobacteraceae bacterium | reverse complement strand
GGTCCAGTCGTTCGTAAAGGGGCGCGAACGCCTTCTTGATGTCGGCGAAGTCCATCACCCAGCCGGTTCGCGCATCGGGTTCGCCCGCCACGCACAGCTCCACCGCGAACGAATGCCCGTGCACGCGCGCGCACTTGTGCCCCTCGGGCACGTTGGGCAGCCGGTGCGCGGCTTCGATGCGGAAGACCTTGAAGATGTCCATTCGGATCAATCCTGGTTCCGGCGCTCGCCATCCACGATCACCACGTCCGCCGGCCGCAGCGCGAACAGGCCGACCGTGACCACGCCGGGAATCTGGTTGTACGCGCGTTCGGTGGCGACCGGATCGTCGATGTGCAGGCCGTGCACGTCGAGGATCCAGTTGCCGTTGTCGGTGACCACGCCTTCGCGCCACGCCGGCAGGCCGCCCATCGCGTGGATCTCGCGTGCGACCGAACTGCGCGCCATCGGGATCACCTCGACCGGGAGCGGGAAGGCGCCGAGCACCTCGACCTGCTTGGCCGCATCGATGATGCACACGAAGTTCCGGCTGGCCTGGGCGATGACCTTCTCGCGCGTGAGCGCTCCGCCGCCGCCCTTGATCAGCCGCCGCTGCGGGTCGCATTCGTCGGCGCCGTCCACGTACAGCTGCAGCGGGCCGACCGCGTTGAGGTCGAACACGGGAATGCCGTGCGCCTTCAGGCGCTGCGTGCTCTGCTCGGAACTGGACACCGCGCCCTCGATGCGCCCGCGCAGGCGGGCGAGGCCGTCGATGAAGAACGCGACGGTCGAGCCGGTGCCGACGCCGACGACCGTTCCGTCCTCGACGAATTTCAGCGCGGCCTCGGCCGAAAGTCTTTTCTGGTCGTCCTTGCTCATGCGCTCGACTCCGGTCATTCCATTGCCAGGATGGTCTTCCACTGCGCCGCCGATACCGGCAGCACCGACAGCCGACTGCCGCGCTGGGTCAGCGCGAATTCGCCGAGCGCGTCAGTATGTTCGCGTATCTCATCAAGCGTGATGGTGCGCTTGAGCTTGCGCTCGAACGCGACGTCCACGGCCGACCAGCGGGGTTCCTCGGGCTTGCTCTTCGGGTCGTGGTAGTCGCTGCGCGGATCGAACTGGGTCGGATCCGGGAACGCCGCGGCAGCCACCTTCGCGATGCCGACCACACCGGGCTCCGGACAACTGGAGTGATAGAACAACACCTTGTCGCCGACCTTCATCGCGCGCAGGTGGTTGCGCGCCTGGTAATTGCGCACGCCGCTCCAGGGTTCGACGCCGACGCGTTGCAGGGCGTCGATCGAGAACTCGTCGGGTTCGGACTTGACCAGCCAGTACTTCATGCCGCGACTCCGGGTTCACGCATGCAGGATGGGCAGTCCAAGGATGGACTGCCCGCCGGCAGCGCTGCAAGCGTTGCCGTCGCCGTCGCGTCCGGACATGCGCCGGACGCGACGGCGTCGATGGTTGCGCAGGAAGCGCAATCCATCGACGAATCAAACACGCAGCGGACACACCAGGAATTCACGCTCGGTCGCGACGGCGTCGAGCGGGACGTCCCAGGGCTGCGGTGTCCAGCCGTCGTCGATCTGCTGGCAGGCGAAGCCGACGCCGATCAGCAACGGTGGTGCGGCCGATCGCTTGCGGAAGACGAAGCTGCGGTCGTACCACCCGCCGCCGGTGCCCACGCGGTCGCCGTTGCGGGTGAAGCCGAGCAGGGGGAGGAGCACCACATCGACTTCGGATGGGGCAAATCCCACTCCGGCTTCGGTTGGTTCGGGAATCCCGAAACGATTGGTGCCGATCGCATCGCCCACGCGCCAGGGCACGAAGCGCAGGGTGTTTGCGGTGTGCAGCACCGGCAGGCAATACGCGGAGTCTTTCGACAGTCCGGTGACCACGCCGTGCAGGGGCATCTCGCCGCCCACCGCCCAGTATCCGGCGATGCGCCTTGCGCTGCTCACCACCGGCATGCGCAGCAGGTGTTCCGCGACCGCCTGGGCGGCGGCGAAGCGATCCGCGAGCGGTATCCGCGCGCGGCGCTCGCGCAATTCGCGGCGAAGCTCGCGTGGCTCAGTCATCGTGGCGACGGCGTGGGTGAGCATCCTCCGCCATGACGATGCCAGCGCAACGACCTTGATCCCGAGGATCAGGTGGAGACGGGAGGTGAGGCATCAGGCTTTCCGCTCGTGGCGGACTTGCGCACCGCTTCATCAGCCGGTTTCCGGGGTCGCAGTTAGGGTCAAGGCAAATGTAGGCGCTGGCTGTCGTTCACGGCAGAGGATGCGCACGAAGTATATCCGCGCGAGGCGTGAACGACGTTAAGCGCGCTCGCGTGCAGGCAGTGGCGCGCCGGCCAGCAGGCCGTCGAGCTTGCGGTTGAGTTCGCCCAGGGTGCGGGTGATCTGCTGGTCGCGATGTTCCGAAGCGTTCCGGCTCTGCAGCAGTTCGTGGGCGAGGTT
>DATHOV010000447.1:0-2305 GCA_035484515.1 Lysobacteraceae bacterium | reverse complement strand
GCTGACTTGCGCGGCGATGGTCGAGCCAACGTAGCGCTCGCGGAAGCCAAGCATGGCCTGGAGTCGCCGCCCTTGCAGCGCATCCTCTGAGATAGCGGCCTGTTCGATGCGCATGCGCGTGAGTTGGCCTTGCAGGTCCTTGTTCTGCTGGCGCACGTGGCGGAGGTCGATATAGTTCAGCCAGCCGTTGCGCACGCCGGAGCCGATGGCGTGCGCGCCTCTCTCAAACGGCGTCACCGTGGAGGTGGTCCACATGCGGATCAGGCGTACGCTCCGGCCGTCAGGCTCGCCCGCGTCCACCGGACTGCGCACCTGCACCGCCAGCGCGATCGCCTGTGCGACCAGGACCGCGATGAGGAACAGCGCATTCTTGAACCGTGTGAGGAATTCCATTGGCCTGAAGACATCAAAACAGCTTCCAAGGTCACCGTGGCCTTCGGCGAACCGTTTTAGTCAATCGAAATCTTGCGCAGCAGCTTGAAGTCCGACAGCATTCGCCCCGTCCCAAGCACCACCGACGCCAACGGGTCATCCGCAATCGAGACCGGAAGCCCCGTCTCTTCGCGGATGCGCTTGTCGAGATTCTTGATCAGCGCGCCCCCGCCGGTCAGCACAATGCCGCGGTCCGAGATATCCGCCGAAAGCTCAGGCGGCGTCCGTTCCAGCGCAACGCGGATCGCGTTGATGATGGTGGCAATGCATTCCGACAGCGCCTCGCGGATCTCCGAGTCCTCGATGGTGATCGTCTTCGGCACGCCTTCGATCAGGTTGCGTCCCTTGATCTCCATGGTGATCGGCTTGTCCAGCGGGAAGGCCGAGCCCAGCACCATCTTGATCTGTTCCGCCGTGCGCTCACCGATCAGCAGGTTGTACTTGCGCTTCAGGTAGGTGACCACGGCCTCGTCCATTTGATTGCCGGCCATGCGCACCGACCGCGAATAGACGATGCCGGCCAGCGAGATCACGGCGATGTCCGTCGTGCCGCCGCCGATGTCGACGACCATGTTGCCGCCTGGTTCGGTAATTGGCAGCCCCGCGCCGATCGCGGCAACCATCGCCTGCTCCACCAGGTGAACCTCGCTCGCCTTGGCCCGGTACGCCGAGTCCATAACCGCGCGCTTCTCCACCTGCGTAATCTCAGACGGCACGCCGATCACAATGCGCGGGTGCACCATGCGCTTGCGATTGTTGTGCGCCTTCATGATGAAGTAATTCAACATCTTCTCGGTGTGGCGGAAGTCCGCGATCACCCCGTCCTTCATCGGCTTGATGGCAATGATGTTGCCGGGGGTGCGCCCCAGCATCTCCTTGGCCTCTTTGCCCACCGCTTCGACCTCGTTGGTCTGGGTGTTGACCGCGATGATCGAGGGCTCGTTCACGATGATGCCCTTGCCGTGCGCGTACACCAGCGTATTGGCCGTGCCCAGGTCGATGGCCAGGTCGTTCGAGAACAGACTGAACAGGGAGCGCATGTTGTGGATGCGCGAATACCGCGTTGGATAACCGTTTGAAGACATTGATTAAGTGTTTTCCTAAGAAAAGATCGATTCCTATTGTACGGCTTGCGACCGATGGCTGCCGGAAAGCATCTACCACTCTTCGGTCAGCGGCACAACACTGTTCGGTCAGTGGGACCCACACTGTTCGGTGAGCGGACGAAAACTGACATTTGGGACCCCGTTTGGTAGGGTGAGGAACATGATCATTGGCGTTCCCAGGGAAGTAAAGGACCACGAAAGCCGGGTTGGCGTGACCCCGGCAGGCGTTCACGCACTCGTCGCCGCGGGCCACACCGTGCTGGTGGAGCACAACGCCGGCGAACTCTCCGCGATGACTGACGACGAGTACCAGGCTGCCGGCGCCGAGATTGTCGGCTCCGCCCACGACGTCTGGCGGTTGGCCGAGATGATCGTCAAGGTCAAGGAACCGATCGACAAGGAATACCGTCATTTTCGCGAAGGGCTGGTGCTGTTCACCTACCTGCACCTTGCGCCGCTGCTTGAACTTACCGACGCGCTGCTGGCGAACAAGGTCACCGGCATCGCCTACGAGACGGTCCGCGACCGCGCGGGCACGCTGCCGCTGCTGACACCCATGTCCGAAGTCGCCGGCCGCATGTCGGTCCAGGTCGGCGCGGCGTACCTCGAGAAAGAGCGTGGCGGCCGCGGTGTCCTGCTGGGCGGCGTCCCGGGCGTTCCTCCGGGCAACGTGGTCGTCCTTGGCGGCGGTATCGTCGGCACCAATGCGGCACGGGTCGCGCTGGGCCTGGGCGCGCGGGTTACGCTGGTCGACCTCAACCTCAACC
>DATHOV010000446.1:0-2611 GCA_035484515.1 Lysobacteraceae bacterium | reverse complement strand
TGGTGCAGTTCCTGGGCCAGTCGTCGACCCTGTCGTTCATCTTCGACCCGACCACCACGAACTTCACGCGTACCACCGGGGTGCTGAACATCCCGCGCGAACTGTTCCCGCTGGTCGCGATGGATCCGGCGGTGGTCAGCGGACCGCTGTCGGGCCACGTGGTGGCGTTCGGCGGCGTCGAAGGGAATAGCGCGTTCTGCACCGTACCGGGGCAGATCGTGGACAGCACCCTGGGCAACGCCGAGGTGTTCGATCCGGCCACTCAGACCTGGAGCCTGAATGTCGGCGCCAGCGCTCCGATCACCTCCACCAGTGAAACCGGCACCACGGTAACCGTCACCAGCGCAGCCAACCCGGCGGGCCTGGTCGTAAACGAAGGCGTCAGCATTAGCGGCGTAACCTGTGCCTCGTGTCCTGTCGGAACCACCTACAACGGCTCGTTCGTGGTAGGCACGATTCCGAGCGGCACCACGTTCACCTACACGGCGAACGCCACGGGCCTGACTGCCGGGACCGGTGGCACGGCCCAGGCCGGCACCATGGGCGAGCGTCGCGCCGCAGTGGCGACCCTGCTGGAGGCCGGCGCCCAGACGGGTGAAGTGATCCTGCCCGGCGGCGTCGATGTCGAAGCGGGCACTCTGCCCTCAACCTGCGTCGTTGTACCCAGCCTCAAGCAGCGGGCCAGCGCTGAGACCGACCTGTACGATCCGGAAACCGGCACGCTCGGCACCTTCACCGCCACCGGCTCGCTCAACCAGGCGCGTGAAGGCGCCGGCCAGGGTGTAATCGGAGCGGGCATCGACGTGACCGAAGTGCTGATAGCTGGCGGCGCGTGTACTACTCCTTCGCCGAGCTTACAGTCGGTGACGATCGGCACCTCGCAGGCGGCAACTACCTGCGGCAATGCGAGCGCGCAGAACGACTACTCCGAGCTGTACAGCCAGGCGACCAAGCTGTGGACCGTCGGACCCGCACCGGCGACCGGCTTCACGCCGACCAACGGCGCAGCCTCGGCAGTACTGCCATAGCGCGCGCGGACCGAAGCAAATAAACGACGATGCCGTCCTCGAAAGAGGGCGGCATCGTCGCCTTCTCTTAATACTAAGGTGCAGGGGTTACCCCTGCCGAAGGAAGCGTGAAACCCACCGCGGGTTTCACATTTAATCACGTTCCGCCCCGCCGCTGCTTGACGGCACACCATCTTCGGACGGAAACCCACATTGATGACTATCTCATTCCGACGCGCGACTGCCGCCGACGCGCATGAAGTCGCGACGGTGTATATCGCCTCGCGGCGCGGCGCTGCCGCGTACTTGCCGACCGTCGGCAACGACGACGAGATCCGCGCGTTCGTGATCCATCAGATGGTGCCGCAGCGCGAGACCTGGATCGCCGAGGATAGCGGCCAAATCGTCGCGGTCCTCACACTTCACGGTGACGACGTCGATCAATTTTACGTCGCGCCCGATGCGCAGCGCCGCGGCATCGGCGATGCGATGCTGGCGCATGCCAAACGCCTTCGCCCAGCCGGTCTTCACCTGTGGGCGTTCCAGCGCAACGCTCCCGCGCGCCGCTTTTACGAGGCACGCGGCTTCATCGCGAAGAAATTTACCGACGGCGCCACCAACATGGAGCGCGAAGCCGACGTTCTCTACGAGTGGACACCGTGAACTTTCCTCGAAGGAGCTAATGCGATGGCAAAAGTCGATCTCAACAAAGTTCCCAAGTTTTCCGAACTCCCGATCAAGCCCGACAAGCCCAAAGAATCGTCATGGGGCGTGTTCGGCGATGACGACGAACTCGGATGCCTGAATTTCCTGACGCCTGAAGGCGTGATCGACGCGGCGCGGCTGGTGCGCAAGGGCTCCGTCTTCCGGCTCGATACTAAAATCAATTACGCCAACCCGCCGCTGTTCGCGCGGCGTCCCGCCAAACACAATATTATGAGCTTCGAGAGTTTCGGCCTGCTCGGATTCGACGATTCCCTCGACAGCTACAACACGCAGGAGGGCAGCCAGTGGGACGGTCTCGCGCACGTCGGCAGCCCGCGCTACAAGGCATTTTACAACGGCGTCAAGTCCAGTGAGATCAAAGACGGGCCGGCCGGACGCCTCAGCATCCACAAATGGGCGAATAAGTTTGTCGGCCGTGCCGTTTTGCTCGACGCGTTCCGCTACCGCATCTCGCACGGCCGCACGATCGATCCGCTCAAATCGGAAAAGTACAGCCTCGACGATTTGAAAGAGACCGCCGTCGCGCAGAACGTCGAGCTGAAGCCGGGAACGATCCTGCTGATTCGCACGGGATGGATGCAGGCGTACCTCGCCGCCTCACCCGAAGATAAAGCCGCGATGGCGCCGCTCGAAGGGCTCAAGGCGTGCGGCATCGAGGACAGCAGCGCGATGGTCGAATGGTTCTGGGATCATCGCGTCGCCGCCGTCGGCACCGATTGTCCCGCCGTCGAGCCGTGGCCGTGGGATTTCAAGAACGAAGGCGCGCTGCATTACCGCACGCTGTGCCTGCTCGGGCTGCCGATCGGCGAGCAGTTCAACCTCGAGGAGCTCGCGGCGGACTGCGCTGCCGACAAGCGCTACGAATGCATGCTGGTATC
>DATHOV010000445.1:0-6970 GCA_035484515.1 Lysobacteraceae bacterium | reverse complement strand
GTCAGCACGTAGTCGATGATCGTGCCGGGGACGCCGCCATAGGCGTCACGAGATGCCGTGTCGGCGAACAGGTTCTCCAGTTTCGCGCTCTGCCGCGGGGCGGCGCAGAACTCGTGCATCCTTACCTTCGTGTTGCGCTCGGTTGCGCCGTAGTAGCCGCTGTCGGTACCGCCGGCGATGAAGGGCTGGTAGGTGTGTTCGACGTGCACGTGCTGGTGCGCGGGAAAGGTCTGGCGCCAGCGGTAGGACACATGGATGTCCCACGAGGGCTCGTCATCTTCGTTCAGCAGCCCGGCCAGCTTGAGGGCTGCCAACTGCGTCGACGTTGCGGGATGTCTGGGCGACCTTCCCGGTCCATCGTCCTGATCGAAAGGGAAGCGCGCGATCTGCTTGCGGCTCAGTCCTGCCGCGAGCAGGCGTGCGGTGACGTCCTTCCCATGAGCCATCGCGCGCACTTGGGTATGGAACGGCGCTGGCCGGCCGTCCACGGAGATGGTGAAGTCCGCTGGCGCGCCCGCCGGGAGATCCATGTCGGAGACCTGTGCCGGGTAGACGGGCAAGGGGAAGACCAGGTTCTCGGTGACGTCGCCATCGCTCTCGTTGAGGAAGTCGAAGCGCACGCGAATCTGCGAACACCCGACATCGAGTTGCTCGCTCGCCATGGCGATCTTGTCGGTCTTCCCCAGGACGATACCGCCGACGCCTTTCGCTTCGACGCCGTCGTCGGCCATCGCGAGAGCTGGAAGCGCCAGTGCGACCAGCGCGACGAACGCGTGTGCGGGACGATGCATGGGACCGTTCAATGCGGCAGTTCGGCGGGGTAGCCCAGCATCGCACAGGAAGATGCTTGATGAATCAGGGGCGGGGATCGGAAAGGGGCCGGAGTGAATTTTCGATCAACGCGAATATTCCCTCTGCCTTTTCTTCGCAACCTTCAATGCGTGAACTACAGTTGACAACAAGTCCCGTGCGAACCATAGTTCACACATGATCGAATTGCTCAAGAGCGCGACATTCGATCGCTGGCTTGTGGCGTTGAAAGATCGTCTCGCCAAGGCCCGCATCGAGGCGCGGATTCGACGGATGAGTCTTGGCAATCCGGGCGACGTGAGGCCTGTTGGCGAGGGAATTTCGGAAATGCGGATCGATCACGGCGCGGGGTATCGGGTCTACTTCATGCGCCGTGGCCCGTTGCTGATCATCCTGCTCTGCGGCGGCGACAAATCGACGCAGGACCAGGACATCGTGCAGGCGAAGATGCTTGCCAGACAGTGGAGGGATTGAGCGATGCCCAAAGTCAGGGAAACCTTCAGCCGCTACGACACCGCCGACTACCTCAAGACGGAGGAGGACATCGCTCTGTACATGGAAGCGGTCATGGCGGAGGGCGGCGACGATGCGAACTTCATCGCCCATGCCCTGGGTGACGTCGCCCGCGCCCGCAACATGAGCCAGCTCGCGCGCGATACCGGCTTGACCCGGGAAGGCTTGTACAAGGCGCTGTCCAGCGAAGGCAATCCGAGCTTTGCGACGGTGCTGAAGGTGGCACGTGCGCTGGGACTCGAGCTGCACTTCAGGAAGGCAGCGAAGCCGGCGGTGGGGACGCGTTGACCGGAACAAGGAACAAGAGGAAACAGGCAGCAATCTGCAATCGACTGCCTCCGTCCTCTTGTTCCCCTTTGTTGACAGACTTGTACACGCCGGACCCTGTATTTCTTCGGCTCATCCCATGACAGATCCCCCTGGCCGCTGTTCGGATCGCGCACGGCAAATTGTCCTTCCACGCTCGTTCTACCAGCGCGCTGCCGATCAGGTTGCGCCGGAGTTGCTCAACAAGGTCCTGGTTGCGTCCGACGGCAGGAGCGGGCGGATCGTCGAGGTCGAGGCGTATGGCGGGGCGGTCGATGCGGCGGCGCATACGTTTCGCGGGAAGACGGCGCGCAACGCGACGATGTTCGGTCCGGCCGGTCACATGTATGTGTATTTCACCTACGGCATGCACTGGTGCTGCAATGCGGTTTGCGCCGACGAGGGCGACGGGCAGGGGGTGCTGCTGCGTGCGCTGGAGCCGTTGACGGGCCTCGAGGCGATGCGCGCCGCCCGGCCACGCGCGCGCCGGGACCGTGACCTGTGCAGCGGGCCCGCGCGACTGACGCAGGCGATGGGAATTGCAGGCGACCAGGATGGAATCGACCTGGTATCGGCGCGCGAGGGATTCACCATCGTCAGCGACGGTGTGTTGCCGCCTCCCCATCCCACGGGAGTCGCGCGGATCGGCATCACCCGCGCGACGGATCG
The DNA here is from genome assembly GCA_035484515.1 of Lysobacteraceae bacterium. Taxonomy (GTDB): domain Bacteria; phylum Pseudomonadota; class Gammaproteobacteria; order Xanthomonadales; family Xanthomonadaceae; genus SZAS-103. The sequence continues at coordinate 4,672 of DATHOV010000445.1, read as the reverse complement.
GTTGTGGCGATGGTACGTGGCCGACAGCGAGCACGTTTCCAGACGCTAGCGCGAGCGGAAGGAACCAGCGTCGGCTGGCGTCGACGCGTCCTTCAACAGCACCGTTGCTGCATCGGGTTGGGCAAAGCCGCTCCCGCAAAGGCTTTCCGATGGATGACGTGCCCCGCAGTGGCTGTGGGCGCGGCTTGCGCGGAGGCGACCTATCGCAATCAATGGCCTGACGCGCCTCTCACGCTTCGGTCACCCCGCAAACGCAGTGCTGGCGCGGCTTTCAGGATCCGGATTCTATCGGAACTCAAACTTCAGATCGGTGTGGAGAATGCGTCTTGCCGGATCCAATCCTGGACCGGCAAAACCAGGGAGATGTGTCATGCAAAGTGTCGATGAAAGTGCGAGTCAGGGCTCGGCGGCTGTCTCCGCCGAGGGGACGCCGGCGCCCAAGCCGGTAGTGACGCCCGGTCGATTCAAGGTCGCAACGTCGTTCGTGCTGACGTTCAAGGACGACGATCTGAGTGCGGCGATCGCGCTCATCCTCACCGGGATGACCGCCAATGCCGTGTATCCGAACCCGGTGCCGACGCTCGCGACGCTTGCCGCCAAGGGCAGTGCGTTCGCGGTGGCGGTGCAGGCCAACGATGGCGGCACCAAGGCGGTGGCGCGTCGCGACCAGGCGCGTGTCGATGTGGTGGAGGTGCTGCGGCAGCTCGCGCCGTATGTGCAGCACGCGAGCGCGGGGGACCGGGTGGCGTTGCTGAGCTCGGGCTTTCCGCTGCAGCGGCAGCGTGGCGGTGCGAGTGAGCTGCCGATCGCGGCGCCGACCGGGTTGCAGATCCGGCGCGGCAAGGTGAGTGGGCAGGCGGCGGTGCGCTGCGCGCGGGTGGCGACGGCGCGGGTGTACGAGTGGCGTTTCGCGCCGGCGGCGACGCCGACCGCGTGGACGCTGTCGGACACCACGTCGGCGGCGTCGCGGGTGCTCGACGGGCTGGTGCCGGCCACGATTTACGTGGTGCAGGTGCGGGCGCACGGGCGGATTGGGGCCAGCGACTGGAGTGAGAGCGTGACGCTGGTGGCGAGTTGATCGCCGTGCAGGTGGGAAAGCAAGAGGCCGGGGCGGGGACGCCCCGGCCTCTTGTCTTTTTGGCTGGGGGAACAGGCAAGTTCCAGAAGCCGGGCCGTTCGCTGTCCGGCTTTTTTTCGCTTGTCATCCTGAGCGCAGCGAAGGATCTCGGGTTTCAGAAGCGAGATGACCAGCTTCGCTGTTGAGAAGCGCTTCTTCGCTGCGCTCAGGATGACATCGTTTCCGGGCTATAGCGCCGTGGTCAACTCCGGCACCAGCGTGAACAAGTCCCCCACCAGGCCGATATCCGCAATCTCGAAGATCGGCGCATCGCCGTCCTTGTTGATCGCGACGATGGTGCCGGCGTCCTTGATGCCGGTCAGGTGCTGGATCGCGCCGCTGATGCCGATCGCGACGTACAGTTCGGGCGAGATGATCTTGCCGGTCTGGCCGACCTGCATGTCATTGGGTACGTAGCCCGCATCGACTGCGGCGCGTGAGGCGCCGACGCCGGCGCCGAGCTTGTCGGCGAGGGCATAGAGGATCTTGAAGTTGTCCGCCGATCCGAAGGCACGGCCGCCGGAAACGACGCGCGTGGCGCTCTGCAGGTCGGGGCGGTCGGATTTGCCGGCCTTGAGTTCGACGAAGCGCGTATGCGTGGGCAGCGTGGCCTCGACGGAAGCGGCTTCGACGGCCGCGCTGCCGCCATCGCCTGCCGCCGGCCACGAAGCCGTGCGGATGGTCGCGACCACCGGATCGGCGCTCGGCACGCGCACCGTCACGATCGCATTGCCCGCATAGATCGGGCGCTGGAACGTGTGCGCGTCCTCGACCTTCATCACGTCGCTGACCTGCGAGACGTTGAGCAGGGCGGCCACGCAGGGCATCAGGTCCTTGCCGAAGGTCGTCGACGGGCCGAAGACGTGCGTGTAACCGGCAGCGAGTTTCGCGATCTGCGGTGCGAGCACCTGAGCGATCGCGTTCGAGTTGGCGGCATTCGCGACGGTCAGCACGCGCGTCACGCCCGCGATCGACGCGGCCTGCGCGGCGATCCCCGCCGGATCGGACGCGAGCACGACGATGTCGATGCTCTCGGCGTTCAGCGCCTTCGCCGCGCTCACGCACTTGGCGGTCGCGTTGTTGAGTTTGCCGTCGAGATGTTCGGCGACGATCAGGACCTTGGCCATGAGATTCTCCATTGGCAAAACTGCGAGGGCGCAGTTTTACAGCAACCCTTTCTGCTTCAACGCATCGATCAGTTCCGGCACCGACTTGACCATCACGCCGCGCTGGCGCTTGGCCGGCGCCGCATAGCGCAGCGCTTCCAGTTCATGACCGTGATCGACGCCCAGGGTGTCGAACGGAATCGTCTCGAGCGGCTTGGACTTGGCCTTCATGATGTCCGGCAGCTTGATGAAGCGCGGCTCGTTCAGGCGCAGGTCGGTGGTGATCACGGCGGGCAGATCGACCTCGAGCGTTTCCAGTCCCGCATCGACTTCGCGCGTCACCGTCGCCTTGTCGCCCTCGATCGCGACCTTGCCCGCGAAGGTCGCCTGCGGGCGGCCCCACAGGGTGGCGAGCATCTGTCCGGTCTGGTTCGCATCGTCGTCGATCGCCTGCTTGCCGAGGATCACCAGGCCTGGCTGCTCGCGCTCGACGAGCTTGAGCAGGACGCGCGCGGCGGTCAGCGGCGCAACCGGCTTGCCGTCGGTGACGACGTGGATCGCGCGGTTCGCGCCCATCGCCAGGCCGTTGCGCAGGTGCGCCTGGGCGTCCGCCGGTGCCAGGGTGACGACGATGACTTCGGTCGCGATGCCCTTCTCGCGCAGCCGCAACGCTTCTTCCAGCGCGATCTCGTCGAACGGGTTCGGCGACAGCTTCACGCCATCGGTGATCACGCCCGAGCCATCGGGCTTGACCTGGATGCGGACGTTGTAGTCCACCACGCGCTTGTAGGCGACGAGAATCTTCATGGGCACATCTTCATGGAGGCGGGTCGATTCCTGACGGGCAGTCCGTCGCGCGGCGCAAGGGCCGGCGGCGGACGAGGAAGGGACGCGGCCGTCAACAGCCGCAGGCCGGTCAATTCTACCCGTTCGGGCCGGGCCGGCACAGGTGCCGGGCGGCAGAGGCGCGCCTGCACGCGATGGCGGTGGAACGCCAGGTCAGTGGACGCCGCAAGCGGGTCCGTCGATCGTCACCAGGCGAACCCCGCGGCCATGTTCCTTGCGCAGGCCGTGGCAGTCGATGTCCAGATTGATGATGCGGTCGACGATGCCGGTGTCGGGGCCAGGGAACACGCCGCTGGCGCGGTTACGGCCTTCGAATTTGCTCAGGTAAAGGGCGATGTCGGCCAGGTTGAGGACCTGGTCGCGATTGAGCGCGCGCCCGATCTGCCTGGACGTCCATGGCATCGGCGTGAAGCCGAGCGAGCAGGTGACGGTGATTTCCTGTCCCGAGGACAGGCGGATCGGCGTCGATCCGACCGCCATCAGCAGGCGCTGCGCGAATTCGGTCGAGACGCCTTCGCTCCTGCCGCGACCGATGACCAGGAACTCCTCGCCGCCCCAGCGCAGGGCGACATCGGTGGCGCGCAGGCTGGCGCGGATGCGCCGCGCGACTTCGATCAGCACCACGTCGCCGGCTTCGTGCCCGTAACGGTCGTTGATGTGCTTGAAGTGGTCCAGGTCCATCAGGCAGAAGGTGTAATCGATGGAAGGCGCGTCGTGACGTTTCTCGGCGAAATCGCCTTCCTGCGCGAGGTGATCGAGATGGACTTCCAGATAGCGGCGGTTGCGCAGGCCGGTCAGCGCATCGGTCAGCGAAGATTCGGTCAGTTCGCGATTCATCGCCTTGAGCTGTTCCTGCTGGTCCTCGATCTGGCGGTTGCGCTGTTCGAGCGCGGCGCGGCTTTCGAGCAGGGCCTGGAACGAGGCTTCGCGTTCGCGCGACGCCTGGCAGGCGCGCGCGTGGTAGCGCACGCGTGCGGTCAGCTCGAGCGCGCTGGGCAGCTTGACGACGTAGTCGTTGGCGCCGCGGCGGAAGGCCTCGACCTTGGTGGCCGGGTCCTCCTCGGCCGAGAGCATCACCACCGACACGTCGGTCAACTCCGGATGGGCGCGGATCAGCGACAGCAGTTCGAGGCCGTCGATGGGCTCCATGTTGAAGTCGAGCAGCACCACGTCCGGCCGGATGCGCAGCGCCGTTTCGACCGCGGTCGCCGGATCGGCGTGCAGATGCACTTCCAGTTCGGCGGCATCGGCGAGCATGCCGCGAACGGCTTCGAGGATGATCGCCTGATCGTCCACCACCATCACCCGCAGCGATTCGGAGATCACTTGCCCTTTCTCCGGAAATGTCGCACCAGTGCCGGGGCGATGGCTTGCAAGGCGAGCGATTGCCGCGCGGCTCCCGTCTCCAGCGCGGCCCGCGGCATGCCATAGACGACACTGCTGGCTTCGTCCTGGGCGATGGTGAGCCAGCCGCGACGCTGCAACTCGCCCATGCCGTCGACGCCATCGCTGCCCATGCCCGTCAGTATGACCGCCGCGCCCGGACGTGCCAGCTGCGCCAGGCTCAGGAACAGGGCGTTGACGCTCGGTACGTGCAACTCGG
>DATHOV010000444.1:0-2004 GCA_035484515.1 Lysobacteraceae bacterium | reverse complement strand
TGCGTGCGCCGGTCCTCGACACCGCCGACCGGCCTGCCCAAGACTTCGATCGTGCCGCTCCGCCGCGGAATCAGTCCGATGATCGTCCGCATCAGCACCGACTTTCCGCCGCCGGACGCCCCGACCAGACCAAGGATCTCGCCCTTGCGGACATCGAGTGACAGATGGTCGATCACCACCTGAGGGCCGAAACCGACCACGAGATCGCGGACGCGTATGGCTCGGGGTTCTTCAGCCTGCGACATCATCATAGCCCGATCGATGCGAAGAACACGGCAAACAACCCGTCGAGCACGATCACCAGGAAGATCGATTTCACGACGGACGTCGTCGTCTGGCGGCCGAGCGACTCGGCGCTCCCCTTCACACGCAGCCCTTCACTGCAGGCGACGATGCCGATCACCAGCGCCATGAACGGGACCTTGATGAGACCGACCTTGAAGTGCGTGACAGAGATCGCATCGTGCAGACGCGCGATGTAGATCGCCGGCGACATGTCGCCATAGAACTGCGCCACCAGTCCGCCGCCGTAAAGCGCGGCGATGGAGCCGATGAAGGCGAGGATCGGCAGCGCGCAGATCAGCGCGACCACTCGCGGCAGGATCAGCACTTCGATCGGATCGAGCCCCATTGTCGACAGCGCGTCGATCTCCTCCCGCATCTTCATCGATCCGAGCTCAGCCGTGTAGGCGCTGCCCGAGCGGCCCGCGACCATGATGGCGACGATCAGCACGCCGAGTTCGCGCAGCACCAGGATGCCGACCATGTCCACGGTGTAGGATTCGGCGCCAAACCTTCGGAAGTGGAAAAAGCCCTGCTGCGCGATGATGGCCCCGATCAGGAATGTAATCAGCACGACGATCGGGATCGCCTGCCAGCCGACCCGGTAGAGTTGATAGACCGCGGACGTGATCCGCAGCGATCGCGGCCTGCGCAATACGCCGAGAACGGCCACAAAGAGCGACCCGAGCATTTGCAGGAACACCGCGACGTCCACGGTCATGCCCGATGCGGAGCGGCCAATCTTGTCCAGCTTGGTCACCACAGGATTTCGCGCGGCAGGCGGCAGGCGGTTGTGACGATTGACTTGGCGGACCTCTTCGATCAATCCGGCGTAGTTCTCGCCAACGCCGGTGACGTCGGCGCGCGATGGCCGGCCGAGACGGCGCGCCTGGACAGCTTTTCCAATAGCCATGCGCCGACTGTGTCGAGCTCGCTCAAGTCAGCGAGATCGAGCTTGATGGTCGTGGCGCGATCGATCGCCGGCACCGCAGCTACTGCCAAGGATTCCAGAATAGTCCCGTTGGATGCCGTCCAGGAGCCACGGGCTCGCAACTCGAGCAACTCGCCGGCCGACGTGGCTGTCAACAGAGGTTCGGACGCCAATATGTTGATCCTCTCCATCGTGCGAGGCACGTTCTGGACGCAGCACCTTTGTCGTTACTATCTCCTGCCCGGCTTATTCGATTGACCTGCCTCAAAGCCCCGCGCGGGCGGGCAATTGACGAGCCTTGGCGTGCTCGGCGCTACAGATCCAACAGCCTCAACTGTGAAGTTTGAGCGTGACGTTGCAGAGATCGCGCTCTGTTGGGTCCGACTTGACCTCGAACCCGAGATTGCGGCACATCTCCAGCATCACGACGTTCTCCCTCAGAACGTCGCCGGACATCTGCTTCAACCCCTCGGATCTGGCGTATTCGATGATGAGTTGCATCAGCTCCCAACCGAGCCCTTTGCCCTTGAGGTCGGAGCGGAGCAGGATCGCATATTCGCCCGACTCGTAGATCGAATCGGAATGGATGCGAACAACGCCGACGAGCTCGTTCGTCGCCTCGTCGAACGCCACGAAGGCCATCGCGCGCGCGTAGTCGAGCTGGGTCAGGCGCGCGATGAACTCATGCGTGAACTCCTTGATCGGCGCGAAGAAGCGCAGGCGCAAATCCTCGCTGCTGACGTGGCGCAGGAAGTCATGAATCAGCGGCTCGTCCTCGGGGCGCATCGGCC
>DATHOV010000443.1:0-3931 GCA_035484515.1 Lysobacteraceae bacterium | reverse complement strand
AGGCATGCCCGATACCCTCAGCGCCGACCAGATCTCCGCGCTCGACAAGGCCTACCACTTCACCGGTACGCCCAATGCCGAGATCGCGCAGCGCTGGTATCCGCTGACGGTGCGCAGCGGCGACAAGGACGCGCGCCCGCAGATGGCGGAGTTCGTGCAGACGATCGGCCGCATGAAGCTGATCCTGCCGACCTATCAGGCGCTGGCAAAGACCCAGGAAGGCCTGGCTTTCGCGAAGGACACCTTCGCCAAGGCCAAGCCGGGCTACCACCCGATCACCGCGGGAGCGGTGCAGGACATCCTCGACAAAGCCAAACCGGCGAACTAGTTGATGCAAATGATTGAACATCCTGTTCCACATTTGCTCGCCACCTGCCGCGCATGGAGCGCGACGGAACGGCGAAGCCGGCCGCAGGCGAGATCCAGGGATGGATCGAGTAAATCCGGCACAGGCCCGGACCCGGCTCCGCCACGCAGGCATTGCCTGCGCGGCGCACGGCCCATCCTTGGCCGCCGATCATGGTTGCTCTGCACTCCTCAATCCATGAAGCACGCTGGATGACGCGTGGCCGAACTGCACTGCTGACCACTCTCGGCCTGGCCGCAGCAACAGTCGGCATCGCGGCATGGGCCCCCGAGGCAGTGCTGGCCGCCGAGTTCGCGCGCCAGCGGCTGCTTGCGGGCGCGCAGCGGTATGCGATCGAACTCGGCGGCCATCGCTGGAGCTACCTCGACGCCGGACGGCCGCGTGCAGCGCGTGCGGACATGCGCAAGGGCAGCGCCCTCCCGGCGCCGGACAAGCCGGTCATCGTGCTGGTGCACGGCTTCACCGGCAGCAAGGAGAACTGGCTACCGCTGATGCGCGAGATGTCCGATACGCATCGCCTGATCGCACCGGACCTGCCCGGCTGGGGCGAGAGCGAACGCAAGGCCGCTGCCGATTACGGCGCCAGCGCGCAGGTCGAGCACCTCGCGCGCTTCCTGCGCGCCCTGCCCGCGATCACCGGAAGGCATGAGCCGCCGGCGCTGCTGGTCGGTCACTCCATGGGCGGACAGGTCGCCGGCCTGCTGGCGGCGCGGCATCCGGACCTGGTCGATCGCCTGGTGCTGATGTCGGCCTCGGGCGTGCTCTTCGACGAGAACGAATTCGGGCGCAGCGTGCTCGCCGGCGACAACCCGTTCGGCGTCGGCAGCCGCGCGCAGTTGCATCGCTACCTGGGCATCGTGTTCAGGCAGCCGCCGATGGTGCCGTGGCCGTTCGACGAGGCCATGGTGCAGCGGCGGCGCGACGACGCCGCGTTCGAGCAGCACGTGCTCGACGACATCGGGCGCGGTCCGGCCGCGTTCGCCCTGCAGGAGGAATTGCCGGCGATCCGGGCCCGCACGCTGCTGCTGTGGGGACGCGACGACCGCGTCATCGATCCGAGCGCGGTCGCCATCTTCGAGGCCGGCCTGTCCGATTGCCGCACGAGCCTCTTGAATGAATGCGGTCACATGCCGATGATGGAACATACGCGGGAAACGGCGATGGCCATCAAGGAATTCCTTCAATGAACATGCACGTCAGGACGACCCGGGCCTGGATGCTCGCGCCTGTGTTCGCACTGCTGCTGGCCGGATGCGGCCCGTCGGCGAGCGAGATCGCGGCCCAGAATGCGGCGGCCGAGAAGCTCGAAAAGGAAGCCGCCGCGAACGCGCAGGCGCGCAACTACGTGCAGGCGCGCGATGCTGGCCAGTACGAGCTGGCGCAGGCCTACGCCAACCAGCTCCTGCACGACGCACCCGACAGCGTCGCCGCCACCGAAGTGCGCGCCACCCTGGCCGATACCGGCGTGAAAGCCGACGAGGCGCGCGACAAGCGCCGGCTGACCCAGCTGTGGACCTACAACACGGAAATGCTCGAGGGCGGCGGCGACAACAACGTCGTGTACACGGCCGCGATCTACGCCAGCAAGGATCCCAACTTCAACGGCGACGACACCCCGGTGCGGCTGGTGCTGCGTCGCCATCCGAAATGGGGCCGCAGCGTCTACCTGGTGCTCGACCACGGCGAGTTCGACTGTCCTCCGGGCTGCAAGGTGTCGGTACAGTTCGACGATGAGCCCGAGAAGATGATGGCGTCGAGCAAGTCCGACCAGAACAAGCAGGCGATGTTCATCGACGACGAGGAAACGATCCGCACCGCCCTCGACAAGATCCGCGTGATCACCGTCAAGACCAGCGTCGACGGTCGCCCGCGTGCGCTCAGCTTCGAGGTCGGCGGTTTCGACCGCGCGCAATTGGAGCGGAAGCTGCAGTAGGCGCGCTGCGCGGCCCCTACTTCAGCGCATGCCCGAACTGCTGCCTGAACTGTTCGGCGAATTCGGTGTAGTCGAAGCGCTGGTTCTGGGTGCCGGGGTGTTCGACCTTGAGCGCGCCCATCAGCGAGGCCATGCGGCCGACCGTCGGCCAGTCGTAGCCCTTCTCGATGCCGAAGATCAGGCCTGCGCGATAGGCATCGCCGCAGCCGGTCGGATCGGTCACGCGGCGCTCGTGCGCGGGCGGGATGTCGAAGGATTCGTTGCCGGCGCGGATCAGGGAGCCTTTCGGCCCGCGGGTGACGATATAGGCCTTCACCTTCGCAGCGATCTCGTCGCCGCTCCAGCCGGTGCGCTCCTGCAACAGGTTGGACTCGTAGTCGTTGACGGTGACGTAGCTGGCCTGTTCGATGAAGCGGCGGAATTCCTCGCCGTTGAACAGCGGCATCGCCTGGCCCGGATCGAAGATGAAGGGGATGCCGCGTTCGGCGAAGTCGCGCGAATGCTGGAGCATCGCATCGCGCCCGTCGGGGCCGACGATGCCGAACGTCACGCCGGGTACGTCGCCTACGTGGTTCTCATGCGAGCGCATCATCGCGCCTGGATGGAAGGCGGTGATCTGGTTGTCGTCGAGGTCGGTGGTGATGAAGGCCTGTGCGGTGAACAGGTCGGGCAGCACCCTGACCTGGCTCATGTCGATGCCGCATTCCTCGAAATGCTCGCGATACGGGCCGAAGTCCTGGCCGACGGTCGCCATCGGGATCGGATCGCCGCCGAGCAGCTTGAGGTTGTAGGCGATGTTGCCGGCGCAGCCGCCGAACTCGCGGCGCATGCGCGGCACCAGGAAGGACACGTTCAGCATGTGCACCTTGTCCGGCAGGATGTGGTTCTTGAACTGGTCCTGGAACACCATGATGGTGTCGTAGGCGAGCGAACCGCAGATCAATGCCGACATCGGGACAAGCTCCTGTAGCGCAGGGAATGAGGTACCCGAACTTGCGGTAAACCGCTGCTGGCGATCACGGCGACCTCGGGGGCGCCATGTTAACGTTCCCGCCCGGGTCGCGACACATGCGCGGAAAAAGCGCAGGGAACCCACCCCCGGCCACGACGGTGTCCGCTGGCAGCCACCGCCCATGCGGACAAGGTCTTTTTGCCTTGTCCGGGCCGGTGCCGGTTGTTAACCTAGTGGGCTTGCTTGCCGCTCCGCCCTCTGCCACTCCCCCACGGTTTACCGCATGCTCCCCAAGAAATTCCGGGGCCTGTTCTCGACCGATCTTTCGATCGATCTGGGAACGGCCAATACCCTGATCTATGTCCGCGGCCAGGGTATCGTCCTGAACGAACCCTCGGTCGTCGCGATACGTCAGGACCGCACCCCCGGCTCGCCGCGCTCGGTCGCTGCGGTCGGCATCGAAGCCAAGCAGATGCTCGGCCGCACCCCGGGCCACATCACCACGATCCGGCCCTTGAAGGACGGCGTGATCGCCGACTTCACGACCACCGAGGAGATGCTCAAGCACTTCATCCGCAAGGTGCACACCTCGCGTTTCCTGCGGCCGAGTCCGCGGGTGCTGATCTGCGTGCCCTGCGGCTCGACCCAGGTCGAGCGTCGCGCGATCAAGGAATCGGCG
>DATHOV010000442.1:0-3686 GCA_035484515.1 Lysobacteraceae bacterium | reverse complement strand
ACGAGCTTGAGCCCCGACCACACCTCGTCCACAGCGCATACCTTGACGTCCACCAGGCCCATCGGCAAGGCCACGGCACGGATCGCGTCCTCGGTTACATCGGTGGGAACCTTCGCGGACTTCTTCGGCCACGACACCCAGATCGCCGCATCGTCGCGCATCTTGGCAAGGCACTTCTTCAGGAGCGACTCCAACGTCGTCCTCGAGGTCACGAAGATATGTGCGATGTCCGTCGTCGACGCAGGCCGCGCGAGCATCGCGATGCCGTCCGGCAGCGGTTCGAGCAGAGCGACGTAGTCCTTCGGTGCGTCAGCGACGAAGAGCCTGCAGCCGGCCTTGATACCGAGCTTGCGTGCGAGCGGTGTCCCCGAGTACCCGGCCATGCATGCGCCCTATGACGTACGCGTCACAGCAGCCACGCGGCGGCGAAGGCGCAGACGAGCAGCTTCGCGAGCCATCCGAGCGCCTGCGAGACGGTCACGAGCGGGTGGAACTTGATGAACAAGGCATTGGTGACGAGCAGCGGCAGCGGCGCCACCAGCCAGATGCCGATCGCGAGTGCGCAGGCACGCGGCAGCGTGGCGATGGCGAAGGCCGCGCAGAGGGCGACGAAAGCCGCGCAGGTCACTACCGTCAGCAGCGTGGCCCAGGCGATCGCCCTGGATTCGCCGCCCTGTGTGACGGCGTCGCGCCATACTTCCGGGTGCGCCTTGTATTTCCCGTGGAACAGCACGCCCATGAAGAACCAGTCGGTGAACGAGCAGGCGATCACGGCCGCGACCACCGCCTCTGCGCAATGCATCCAGTTCATGGATCTGTCTCTCATCGATTTGATACGCAAATGTTTGGACTTCCTGTCCAAACATTTGCGCGTCCGAGTCCGGCGCTTGTCTGGACTCGGGCGCCGCATGCGAGCGGCCCATTCATGGCAGTCGTCAACCGCCTGCGACGATCGTGCCCTGATGGTAGACGATCTTCCAGCCGTCGTCCGAGCGTCGCCAGATCGTGGCCCGGCGGGTGAGGCGCGAGCCATCCTGCAGCAGGGTGTAGGTCAGCAGGAAGTGGTCGGGCGCGATCTGCATGCAGTGGAAGTCGTGCGCCTCCCAGACGTCCTCGTGCGGCTGCGCGTGGCGCTGCTCGAGCACGTCGAGCACGTAGTCGCGGCTGTATCGCTGCCCCGACGCGCCGGTTTCCCAGAACCCGTCGGCCATCATCGTCTCGAAATCGCCGCGCGTCGTGCCGGACCCGGGACGATGGAAGATCGGCTCGCGCGCCTCGAGTTGTTCCAGCACATCGAGCAGGGAAGGGTCGGTGAGGCGTTCGGGTTCCATCGGTCGTGGATGCGTGCGATGTGCGGATGGCCGATTCTATCGACACGACGACACGGCATGTGCGAACGGCCGGCGTGTGGGAGAGGATTCACGCAAGCGGGTATTCGTAGCGGATGAAGCCGCGCTGCGTCGCCACCTTGTCGTACAACGCCCGCGCTGTCGCGTTGTCCTGTCGCGTCATCCAGTACAGCCGCGCGGCACCGCGTTCGCGGGTTTCGCGTGCGACCGCATCGATCAGGGCGCGCGCCGCGCCCTTGCCGCGCACGGACTCATCGACGAACAGGTCCTGCAGGTAGCACACATCCGCCGACCAGATGTTCGCGTGGAAGAGGTAGTGAGCGATGCCGACGAGCCGGCCATCCAGGTGCGCGCCGATACCTCGGATGTCCTCGCCGGCCAGCAGGCGCTGCCAGACACGATCGTATTCGGCATCGGCCACGGCGGTTTCGTAGAAGGTCTTGTAGCCGCGCGCGAGGACGTCCCAGCGCTCGCGGTCCTGCGGGCGCAGAGGCGCGATGTCGATCATGCGGTTCGCCTCTTCCGCGACGCCTGTTGTGCCGTCGCCGGAACGCTGGCCGCCGATGCGTCGCAGGCTGCGATCAGTTTCTTCGGCGCCTTGCATCGCCATGCCTGCATCAGCAGGCTTTCGACCACGCGCGGCTTGGCCTCGGCGAGGCTGACGCGCAATCCCCGGATGCTCCCGCCCCAGAACAGTTTCTCCAGGCAGTCCGGCTCCAGCGCGAGCGCCGTCTCGCGGGTTTCCTCGTCGACGAAGACGTGCAACAGCGCGTCGCCCGGTGGCGCCGTGGCGATGATCTTGCCGTGCACGCGGAACGAGGCCGATTCGAAATGCGGCGCCTCGACCACATCGGGCAGGGACAGCGCGAAACGGCGGACCTGGGCGATCTTCATGACGAAGCCTCCTGTGCCTGCGGTCACGCGCCCCGGCGCGCATCGCGGATCGGCGGCGACACGATACGCGCATTTGCGTCAAGGCGGCCTTGCGGAGCCACGATCCGGCTGGGTCGGCGGCGATGGCCAGGTCGGCTCATTGCCGGATTGTCCGCCTGATGGAACGGTGAGGGTATCGTTTGCAGCCTGTGGCCGCCCTCGCGACGCCCCCATCTGGTGTGTCAACGCTAAGGGCCGCAGGCTCCGCGAACAGGAGACGGACATGAAGAAGATCCTCGGTATGCACGCCGCCCCGCACGGGCACTGGGTGGGCGACGGTTTTCCGGTGCGCTCGCTGTTTTCCTACGACGGCCTCGGCAGGCAGCTCAGCCCCTTCCTGCTGCTCGACTATGCCGGGCCGCGGCAGTTCGAGCCGGCAGCGCGCAAGCGCGGCGTGGGCCAGCATCCGCATCGTGGCTTCGAGACCGTCACCATCGTCTACCAGGGCGAAGTCGATCATCGCGATTCCACCGGCGCTGGCGGCCACATCGGCCCGGGCGACGTGCAGTGGATGACCGCCGCATCGGGTATCGTGCACGAGGAATTCCATTCCGAGAACTTCACCCGCGACGGCGGCACCCTGGAAATGGTGCAGCTGTGGGTGAACCTGCCGGCGAAGGACAAGATGGCCGAGGCCGGCTACCAGACCCTGCTCGATCGCGACATCCCGTCCGTGCCGCTGCCCGACGCGGCCGGCCGGGTGCGCGTGATCGCCGGAGAATTCGAAGGCCATCGCGGGCCGGCGCGCACGTTCACGCCGATCGACGTCTGGGACGTGCGCATGCACCAGGGCCGCAGCACGCGCCTGCGCGTGCCCGAAGGCCATACGCTGGCGCTGGTGGTGCTGCACGGCACCGTGCTGGTCAACGGCGAACAGGTCGCGCGCGAAGCGCAGTTCGTGCAGTTCGACCGCGCGGGCAACGAGATCGCCATCGAGGCGAATACCGATGCGACACTCCTGCTGCTTGCGGGCGCGCCGCTCGACGAACCCATCGTCGGCTATGGGCCGTTCGTGATGAACACCCAGGCCGAGATCGTGCAGGCCGTCACCGACTTCAACAGCGGCAAATTCGGAAGGGTGGGGGCTTAAGAACGGCACAGCTCGAAGCGCTCGAAGTGAATTTCCCTCTCCCTCCGGGAGAGGGTGGCCGGCAGGCCGGAGAGGGTTCGGGTGAATGCACGGATCCATGCTTGTACCGAACCCTCATCCGCCCCTGCTTGGGCACTTTCTCCCGGTGGGAGAAGGAAGGCGGCGCTACGCCCGCGTCATCGCTGGCGTTTGACTGGGGCCAGAGCTAAGCGCCGACGAGGGCCGGGTCGCCGAGCAGGCCCTCGTAGATCGCCAGATCGCCGATGGAGTGGCAGCAGAAGATCATTTCGTCCAGCGTCGTCGAAGCATGCAGG
>DATHOV010000441.1:0-3286 GCA_035484515.1 Lysobacteraceae bacterium | reverse complement strand
GCGCCACGAAGTTTCCCATCGCTGCGGTTTCGATGCCTATCCAAGCCGCGATGTTTCCCATCGCTGCGGCTTCGACACCCATCCAAGCCACGATGTTGACCATCCCTGCGGCTTCGATACCCATCCGCAGCACGGGCCGCTTCTGCGAACCCGCCCCGGATCCATCCACGCCCACGCCGCATGGCGTTCGCGCGCTGCGTGGCGCCTGCCATGTCGTCCCGCCCAGGTAAGGATCGCCTTGAAGCGTTCCCGCACGACATCGGCCACGCGCCCGTACGCGAAAGCGCCACGACCCGGCGTGCGTTCCACCGTCTTCCGTTAGCTTTACCCGCTCGCCCGCGCGGGATCCCGCACCGACCCGCGCCCGGATGCGGACGAACCATTCTGTTCGTCCCTTGCACTGCGGCCTGCCTGCAGCATCCGTCGCCCTGCGCCGCATTCCACTTTTTATTCCAACACGTGACGGACCCATGAGCGGGTCCGCAATCAAGAGAGGCTTTTCAGCAATGGATACCATGATCGACAACGGCAACAACGCTTCCGTCACCCAACCGGAAGCAACCAACCCGCCCGGCGGTTCGCCCACGCCGTCCACCACCACTGCGTCCGGCAAGGCACGCGTCGCGATCGGCTTCCTGCAGCGCGACAAGGACGCCGAACTGGTCGTCGACAGCGAGACCATTCTCGCCGCGATGACCGGCAACGCGGCGTTTCCCAAGCCGAGTCCGACACTGTCCGAGATCGTCGCTGCGCGCAATGCGTATGTCGCGTCGGTGAGCGCTGCAAAAGACAGCAGCCTTGCCGTCAGCGTACGCAGGCAGCAGCGCGCGAACCTCGTCGCCCTGCTGGGCAAGCTGGCGCATTACGTGCAGGTCACCGGCGCAGGCGACGGCCCGACGCTGAAGAGTTCGGGCTTCCCCCTGCAGCGCACGCGCCAGCCGGTCGGCCCGCTGCCCGCGCCTTCGAACCTGCGGCTGGTTCGCGGCAAGGTCAGCGGAACGCTCGTGGCACGGTGCGACCGGCAGAATCGCGCCGGCTGCTACCAGTGGCGCTGCGCTCCGACCGCCACGCCCACGGCGTGGCTGCCGATCGCGACCACGCTGTCGGCGAGCGCCACGTTCGACGGCCTCGTGCCTGCCATGCAATACACCGTACAGGTGTGCGTGATCGGGACCGCGGGGCCCAGCAACTGGAGCGATGTGGCGATGGTGGTGGTGCTGTAGGAGACGGCTGGTTGAGCGGAAAGAATATCGGGGCGACGGCGCACTCCGTCGCCCCGGGATCGCTCCAGCTCTTCGCGAGTTGTCCGCAGATTCGAAGATCGGTTTTCTTTCTCGCAAGAAGCATGAGTCGGGGTTCGCCCCACGGAACAAAAGGACCCATCCCATGAATTCCAAGATCGGCGGCAGCATCGCGATCGCACTGCTCGCTATCTACGTGTACCTGGTCGTGCTCGGCTGCCTGACGGTCGACTGCGCGCTCGCGCCTGCATGCACGCGCCACCCGGTCGCGGCCTTCAACGAAGGCATGGCCCAGTACCTCGCCGAACTCGGTGGCCTGGTCTCGGCCCTGGTCATCGCCGAACTCGCGATCACCCGGCCCGGCGAAACACCTGCCGTGCGCATGCTGGAGCCGCACGCGACCGACAAGGCCAGAAGGCGCCTGCGCCTGGTCGCGATCGCTTACCTGGTCGTGTGGTTCTTCGCCGGCGCGGCCGCGTTCCTGTTCGGCCTGGGCCATCCGCTCGTGCTGCCGCCGCTGACCGGCGTCGGCCAGTCGTGGTTCGGCATCGCGGTGGCTGCGGCGTATGCGTATCTTGGAGTGAGGCCGAAGAAGGCGTGAGGCCTTCTGAAGAACCGTTGCCCGGGCCTGGGTCGAATTTGAAGACCGGCGTTTTTTCGCTCGTCATTGACCAGCGCCAGCACACCTCTCACGGCAACTGCCCGCGATCGACTCCCTTGAGGATCTTGCGCATCAGATCCATGACCGCCGGCGTCGAGAAGTACGCGCTGTGGACGCTCTCGCTGCCGACGTTCGCGGGAATGAGCGCGGAGCAGTCGAAGTCCCAGACGTTGTCGGTCGCCGGGGGGCTGTCGACCAGGGGCGGGCGATGGGCGAGACCGCTGCGGCCGAGGCGGCGGGTTCCGAAATGCTTGAGTCCGGCCGATGCGCCGAGCACCGCGTCGCGTCCGCTGTACAGGGCGGTGACGCGGTAGGTGAAATTGGCGATCGCTTCGCCGTCGCTGCTGTCCGGCGCGCCCGCATCGAACAGGTCGTTGTCGACGTCGGCGGCGACCATGACGAGCTGGTTGATCAGGCTCACCAGCAGCGGCTGGTTGCTGCGCGTCCACGCCGCGGCCATCGCCTTCTGCAGCAGGTAGTTGCCCATGCTGTGGGCGATCAGCGAAACCTTGGCCTTGCACGCGTTCTGCGGGTTGCCGATCGTCTGCTTCTGCTTGGCGATCAGCCAGTCGTACAGTTCGGACAGGATGTCGGTGAGATCGTCGGCGCACTTGCGCGCGGTCGCGCGGTCGGGCTCGTAGCCGAGCACGCTGCCGAGCGAGGGCCAGTCGTAGAGCACGCACAGGCCGAGGCTGTCGGGGCCGGCGAACAGGCTGTCGCAGACCTTCTGATAGAGGCCGGTCGTACCGGCGAAGTCCTCGTTGAACCCGTGCACCAGCAGGGTGACATGGCTCTGTTGTTCGTTCTGCGCGGGCGTAAGCATCGGGAACGCGTCGGCCGCGGCGATCAGCAGGCCCTTGAACGCGTCGAGGGACGCAAGCTGCTTCCAGTTGCCGATGTCGTCGAGTGCGCCGCCGTCGCTGACCCAATAGGTCAATCCATTCGGATTGCTGCCGCTGCCGGTGCCGTTGTCGTCGCGGTCGCTGATGAGCCAATACCTGGGCATGAACATCTCCTTGGGGATGGTGGGGATTCGCGGTCGCGGCGACGTCCGGAGCCTGCACCGACGCGACCCGCATCCGGATCTTCACTGGGCCGCTGCTGGATCCTGTGCGGGAACCGGCGCTGGCGACGATGCCTGCGTCGTCGCTGCAGGCGCTTGTACCGGCGCAGGTGCCGGCGCCTGCGCCGCCATGAGCGCAGCGAAAATCGCCATGCGGGCAATCACGTCCTTGCCGTAGTCGTGACCCGTCGTGCGCAGATCGCTGTCGCCGTCCTTCGCTGCAGCAATCGCCCTTGCCATGCCGCAGTTGTAGCCGCTCGCGGCGACCTTGAGCCGGGCATCGGAAGTCCACGCAGGAAACGCCGCAAGGGACTGCCGGAT
>DATHOV010000440.1:0-5257 GCA_035484515.1 Lysobacteraceae bacterium | reverse complement strand
CACGCCGGCGCCCGCGAGCGCGCCGCCTATGGTGGTGTTCGACGAAGTGACGTAGGGATAGGTGCCGTGGTCGATGTCGAGCAGGGAACCCTGCGCGCCCTCGAACAGCACGCGTTTGCCGGCCTTGCGCAGGTCGTGGAGGATGCCGGCGACATCGGACTTCATCGGCTTGATGTATTCGCCGAACACGAGCGCTTCGTCGAGCGTCTTCTGGAAATCGATCGCATCGACGTTGAAGTATTTCGTCAGCACGAAGTTGTGGTAATCGAGCACCGTGCGCAGCTTCTCGGCGAGCTCCTTCGGATAGCTCAGGTCGGCCACGCGCACGCCGCGGCGCGCGACCTTGTCCTCGTAGGCCGGGCCGATGCCGCGGCCGGTGGTGCCGATCGCGCTCTTGCCGGCGGCCTTCTCGCGCGCCTGGTCAAGGGCGATGTGGTACGGCATGATCAGCGGCGTCGCGGGACTGATCTTCAGCCGCGAGCGCACGTCGATGCCGGTGGCCTCGAGCTCGGCGATCTCTTTCTGCAAGGCGGCCGGCGACAGCACGAGTCCGTTGCCGATCAGGCACAGCGCTTCCGGGCGCAGGATGCCGGACGGGATCAGGTGCAGCACGGTCTTCTTGCCGCCGATGACCAGCGTATGGCCGGCGTTGTGGCCACCCTGGAAGCGCACGACAGCGCCGATGTCCTGGGTGAGCAGATCGACGATCTTGCCCTTCCCTTCGTCGCCCCACTGGGCGCCCAGAACCACTACTGACTGTCCCATACCTTCAACTCCGATGATTACCGCGTTTTTCGATGGACGTTACGGCATTGCGTGCTTCGCTCGATTCGGCCCGTCCGGGCCTCTTAGTGCGACCCAGCCCTACATCCCGCTCCGGGCGTTCGACCTGGGCGCGGGTCCACTGGACTCGCGCAAGCGCAGGCTCTCACCCCCGAAAACAAACAAAGCCGGAGGACGTGCCCCGGCTTTGTGAAATTATCCTTTATTTCGATGACCGTTGCAGCATGGCTTCATAGCCCGATTCGGCCCGTGCGACGCTGCCTTTACTCGCGCCATCCCTGGCGCTCGCCCTTCGGGCCGGCTTCGCCGTTCGCGCGCGATCCGGTCGCGCGCAGTCGCATCCTGCTCCGGGCGTTCGATCCTGCGCGTGAGTCCACTGGACTCGTGCAAGCGCAGGCTCTCACCCTACGCGCGGCTCAGCGAACGAACTGCAACGCGATCAGGCCGACGAGAACCATGAGCCCGCCGCCTATGCGCAACGTGTTGTCGGCAGCATCGAGCAATTGCGCGACCGCCTGCTTCCACGCTCGCGGCGCGACCAGCAGGAACAGGCCCTCTATCACCAGCACCAGACACAGCGCGGCCAGCAGATCGGTCCAATTCATGCGGGCGCCGGATTACTTCGCTGGCGCGGCCGCGCGGCCGGGATTGGCGAAATAGCGCAGCAGTTCCGAATCCGGATCGAGCACGATCACGTCCTTGCCGCCGAACATCGTCTTGTACGCCTGCAGGCTGCGATAGAACGCGTAGAACTCCGGATCCTGCCCGTAGGCCTGCGCGGAAATCGCCGCGGCTTGCGCATCGCCCTCGCCCTTGAGGATCTCGGCATCGCGTTCGGCGTCGGTCATCATGACCAGCTTCTCCCGGTCGGCCTCGGCCTGGATCTTCGCCGCTTCTTCCTGGCCTTCCGCACGCAGCTGCAGGGCCACGCGCGAGCGCTCGGCGCGCATGCGTTCGTACACCGAGCTGAGCACGTTGCTTTCCTCGGGCAGGTCGATGCGCTTGATGCGGATGTCCACGACCTCGATGCCCAGCGACGTACGCGTGATCGCATTGACCTGGCGCAGCATCTCGCCGCCGAGGTTGTTGCGGTCGAGGGAGACGATGTCCTGCAGGGCGCGCTGGTTGATGGTGTTGCGCAACGCTTCGACGACGATCGGCGTCAGCCGCTGTTCGGCGACGACGTCGCTGCCGAGAGTCGCTGAGTAGTAACGGCGCGCATCGGCGATCCGCCACGTCGCGAAGTAGTCGACGCTGACGTCCTTCTTCTCCTGCGTCAGGTAGCGCTCGGGCGTCGCATCCAGGGTGAGGATGCGGCGGTCGAAAAGCAGCACGTTCTGCACGACCGGAATCTTGAAATGCAGCCCGGGCGCGATGTCGGAACCGACGATGCGACCGAACTGGAACTGCAGGGCGACCTCGTTCTCGCCGACGGTGTAGACCGATCCGGCGAACAGGACCACGAGGACGGCGGAAAGGACGATCCAGAGGATTTTCATCAGCGCGTCGGCTCCCGTCCGTCGCTGCGCGGCGCTCGATCCGGGCGCGCTGAATCGTCCGCCGGCGACGGCATCGCCGCGTTGACCGCCGGCAGGTTCACCGGTTGCGTGGAATTGCCGCTCGACGAAGCAGGCGCTGCCGCGTCCTGCACGGTGTGTTCGGATGGCAGATAGATCGTGTTGTTGCCGCGTCCGGCGACCACCTTGGGCGATCCCCTCAGCACATCTTCCATCGTCTCGAGGTAGAGCCGCTTGCGTGTCACCTCGGGCGCCTTGTGGTACTGGTCGGCCAGCAGCGAATAGCGCTGCGCATTGCCCTGCGCCTCGGCGATGATCGCTTCTTTGTAACCCGCCGCGCCTGTCAGCAAGCTCGCTGCCTGTCCGCGCGCCCTGGGTATCGCGTCGCTGGCGTAGGCGCGCGCGAGGTTCACCGACTTGTCCTTGTCCTGCTGCGCGCGGCTGACGTCGTCGAAGGCTTCCTTCACTTCCTGCGGTGGGCGCGCGTTCTTCAGGGTGAAGTCCGAGACCACAAGGCCGGTACGGTACTGGTCGAGCGCCTCCTGCAGGCGATCGCGCGCGCGCGCGGTGCGCACCGCACCCTGGCCCTTGAGCACGTCGTCCATCGTGCTGGCGCCGACGACTTCGCGCACCACGCTCTCGGCGGCCTGCTGCAAGGTCTTCTCCGGATCGCTGTTGCCGAACAGGAACAACCGCGGATCGGCGACCGTGTACTGAACGTTGTAGTCGACCTGCACGATGTTCTGGTCGTTGGTGAGCATGTTCATCTGGCCGAACGCCGAGCGCACATTGGTCGCATCGACCTTGGTCACCGATTCGATCGGCCACGGCCACTTGAGGTTCATGCCGGGAGTCATGATCCGGTTGAACTGGCCGTAACGCAGCACGACGCCGCTCTGGTTCTGGTTCACCAGCTGGATGCTGCTGAAGACCAGCCAGACGGCCACAAGGATGCCGATCCACAGGGCGAAGCGCGGGCCAGTGTCGTTCTCGCCCGGCTCGCCGCCGAACATGCGTCCCAGGCCCTGCTTGAGGCGATCGAGGAAGGCGTCGGTTTCGCGATCGGGATCGCGACCCTTCCACGGATCCTTGCCTCCCTTGTCCGAACCGCTCTTGCCTGGCAAGTTCCAAGCCATGCTGCGCTCCTGCGCTTGCCGCGACACGCCGTGCCTGACGCACGTGGAGCGTGAACCGGACTCTATATGTGGGTCTTCAGGAATTGTAGGTAGGGGCGCCGGAGGCGGCAAGCAAGGGCTCGAGCGCGTCGCCGCCCGCTTCGGCCGCCAATTGCTCGGCCTGGACACGCGACAGGTCGAGGCTGACGCGCCAGCCGTGTTCGTCTGCGACTTCCGCGCTGATCGCGCCGAGCGCGTGCAGACGCGCGCGCAGACGTGCCTGCGTCGGCGCAAGGCGCAGTTCGCCCTGAGCGCGCTGCGCGGCGAAGCGCTGCGAGATCGCCGTGCGCAACAGGTCGAGCCCGGCGCCGGTGCGCGCCGAAACCCACGCCTTCTCAACGCCGTCGACGGGCTGTTCGCGGCGTGGTGGCGCATGCTCGAGGAGATCGATCTTGTTGAAAACCAGCAATTGCGGGATCTCGCCGGCGTCGATTTCCTTCAGCACCGCGTTCACCTGCCCGACGCGGTCTTCGCGCAGCGGATCGGCGGCATCGACGATGTGCAGCAGCAGATCGGCATCGCGCGCCTCGGACAGGGTCGAGCGGAACGCGGCGACCAG
This sequence comes from Lysobacteraceae bacterium, assembly GCA_035484515.1. Lineage (GTDB taxonomy): Bacteria > Pseudomonadota > Gammaproteobacteria > Xanthomonadales > Xanthomonadaceae > SZAS-103. Next base: position 1,223 of record DATHOV010000440.1, on the reverse strand, counting down.
TTCGTGCGGCAGATCGCGCACGAAGCCGACTGTGTCCGACAGTACCAGCGGCCCGCAATCGAGCGCCTCGACGCGGCGCACGGTCGGATCGAGCGTGGCGAACAGTTTGTCGGCGACGTACACCTTCGATTCGGTGAGCGCGTTGAACAGGGTGGACTTGCCAGCATTGGTGTAGCCGACCAGCGCGACGCGCGGCAATTCGTTGCGCAGGCGCGCACGGCGCATCTGGGTGCGCTGGACCTGGACCTTCTCCAGTCGCGCCTGCAACTGCTCCACGCGCTTCTGCAGCAGGCGGCGGTCGATCTCCAGCTGGGTTTCGCCCGGTCCGCGCAGGCCGATGCTGCCGCCGCGCTGGCGTTCCAGGTGGGTCCAGCCACGGATCAGCCGCGTCGCCATGTGCTTGAGCTGGGCGAGTTCGACCTGCAGTTTGCCCTCGTGCGAGACCGCACGCATCGCGAAGATGTCGAGGATCAAGCCGGTGCGATCGACCACGCGACGGCTGAGCGCCTTCTCGAGATTGCGCTCCTGCACCGGCGAGAGCAGTTCGTTGAACAGCACGAGGTCGGCACCCGTCGCGTCGCAGAGAAGCTTGACCTCTTCGAGCTTGCCGGTGCCGATGTAGTGCGCGGGATTGCGGCGCGCGATCTTCGCGGTGACCGAACCGACGACATGGGCGCCAGCCGAGCGCGCCAGCTCGGCGAACTCGTCGAGCAGGGTCGGGTCGGCTGCGCCGGAATACGGCTGGACCAGCAGCGCGTTTTCGCCCTTGCGGGAGCGCTCGAACAAAGCGTTCAGTGCTCCGCTGGCGTCGACGCGTGGTCGTCGTGACCATGCTCGTCGGGCATCTTGACGTTGCGCGACGGCACCACGGTGGAGATCGCGTGCTTGTAGACCATCTGGCTCACGGTATTGCGCAGCAGCACCACGAACTGGTCGAACGATTCGATCGTGCCCTGCAGCTTGATGCCATTGACGAGATAGACAGCGACCGGTACGCGCTCGCGGCGCAACGCATTCAGGAACGGATCCTGCAACGACTGACCCTTGGACATGCAATCCCTCTCAAAAATGACCTGCGATGTTGTCGTTATGGGCGCCGTTGACCGCACGAGGCGCCAGTCCGGGCCGCCATCGCTGGCCCGGTCGTGCATGATCGCACAGGCCGGGCCTTGCTGCGAATCGCTTCAGGGGCCGGTCGGACGACCCAGGAACAGGGCGAGCGC
>DATHOV010000439.1:0-2073 GCA_035484515.1 Lysobacteraceae bacterium | reverse complement strand
GGCGCTTTGATCGCGCTCGGGTGTGCCGGGTTGCTCGCGCTGCATTGGCTTGAGGGCTATCTGCACACTCGGCGTACGGTGCTGTTGATGCGGCGCTTCGATGGTCCGTTGTTGCGCGCGTTCATCGCAGGCCTCGCACTGTGGCTGCTGCTGCTGCCGAAGGTGCAAGACAATCCGTTCATCTACTACCGGTTCTGATCATGCTGCGAAAATCGAGCCGCGCCGTTGCGGCAATCCTTGCCGGAGTGGTGTTAGCGGTGCTTGGAACGGAAGCGTTCTTTCGCATCATCGACGCAACGCCGTTGCGCTGGGTTCTGCCACTGCCGCAGGTCGCCCTTTACGGGCCGGATTTTGACACCGGGTACCGTCATCGCGCCGATGTCAGCGGCATGTGGCTGACCGAGCACCGCAACTTCATCCGCACCTCCAATCTCGGATTGCGCGATCGCGACCGGTCGCTCGCCCATGGTGCGGGGCCGCGGGCCGTCATCATCGGCAATTCCATCATCGAGGCTGTGCAGGTGAGCGAGTCGCAGACCAGTCCCGCGGTGGCCGAAACCATACTGTCGCACGAGCTGCCGGGCGCCGAAGTGGTCAATCTCGGACTGTCCGGCGCCAAACCCGCCGTCGAGGTAGCGCGTCTGCAGTCGCAGGGGTTGGCACTCTCCCCCGACATCGCCATCGTCGTCCTCGATGTCCAGGATTTCACGGTGCCCGCTACGCTCGACGACCGGGAATTTACCGGCTATCGCCTCGACGCCAACGGTGTGTTCCATCTTTCTTATGGTTTTCGGAACTCTTCGGGTTATCGATTTCGTACCTCTCGGGCGGGACGTATCTTCTATTGGCTGCTTGACCACAGCGAGGTGGCGCGGATCATCAATGCGCGCAAGAACGTCGGCACCTTTGCCGAACTTTCGCCGCCCGCTGTGGCGGAGGAGGGTTCGACGGCGTGCGGCGCTGCCAGCCTCGATCCTTATGTCGCGCTGTTCACTAAGGGCGAGCCCGCGGAAATGCGCGGCGTGCTCGACGCCTTCGTTCGCGATCTCGCCGCCATCCAGCACGATAAAAAGCTGCCCATCATCGTGGCCACCCGCGCCATCACGGCAGGCTGCCCGTCCCTTGCCGACAAGCGTTCTGCGATCATCGATGCGATTCGCACTCAAATCGAAAGCGCCGGCCTGCAATATCTCGATCTCGATGGGCGCATCGTGGCGGCAGTTGGCGCACGCCACGAGGCCGAGATCTACGGGTTCGGCGCCAATTTGGGATTCGGCCACCTCAACGTCGTGGGCAATCGCGTTTACGGCGAAATCTTCGCCGACGTGATCGCGCACGCGCTGCCGCCGCAACGCCAGCCCGGTCGGTGAAGGGCGCATCCGCGGGTGATGCCAATCCTCGAAGGATGCGTTGCGCGCGATGCCGCAACCGATTACATAACCGCGCAGGAGAACGATCATGCGCGCGGAAATCGAGACCATCGTCGAAGATATCAAGCAGTCCGCAGGGCTGCTGAGGAGGCATCTTTGACGTCGACAAAGCGCGCGCCCGCCTTGCCGAGCTGAACCGGCAGGCCGAAGACCCCAATCTCTGGAACGATCCGCCGCGGGCGAGCCGGGTGATGCAGGAGCGCACCACGCTCGACGAGCAGCTTACCGCGTTATCGCGCATCGAGCAGGAGCTCGACGACCAGATCACCTTGATCGAGCTCGGCGAGGCCGAGAACGATCAGAAAGTCATCGCCGAGGCAGAAGCGAGCTTGCGCAAGCTCAAGGCCGAAGTGGCGCGCCGCGAGCTCGAAGCGTTATTGTCCGGCGAGGCGGATGCCAACAACTCCTATCTCGAAGTCCATGCCGGCGCGGGCGGCACCGAAAGCCAGGACTGGGCTTCGATGCTGCTGCGCATGTATGTGCGCTGGGCCGAGCAACACGGCTACAAGGTCGATTACATCGAGGAGACCCAAGGCGAAGAGGCCGGCCTCAAGTCGGCGACCATCGAGATCAAGGGCCACAACGCCTATGGCTGGCTGAAGACCGAGAACGGCGTGCACCGCCTGGTGCGCATCTCGCCGTT
>DATHOV010000438.1:0-4722 GCA_035484515.1 Lysobacteraceae bacterium | reverse complement strand
CCCTACCACCACACGACGATCGGCTCCAAGACCGACCTCGACGCCGCATCGCTGGAAGACGTGAAGGCCTGGTTCCGCGACTGGTATGGGCCGAACAACTGCGTGCTGGTGCTGGCCGGCGATATCGACCTGGCGACGGCGAAGGAGAAGGTCGCGCGCTACTTCGGCGACATTCCGGCCTCGCCGACGATCCCCAAGATGCAAGCCTGGATCGCGCCGCTCGCGGCGCCCGTCCGCGCCACCTTGCTCGACCATATCGCCCAGCCACGCATCTACAGGATCTGGAACGTGCCGCAGTTCGGTGCCGAGGATCTCGACCGCCTGCAACTGCTGGCGCAGGTGCTCGGCGGCAGCAAATCCTCGCGACTCGACATCCGTCTCGTGCACCACGACAAGCTCGCCGACCACGTCAGTGCATCGGTCGATGCGTCCGAACTGGGCAGCCAGTTCCAGATCACTGCAGACGTGAAGAAAGGGGTGGATCCGGCGAAGGTCGAGGCGATCATCGACGAGGAACTGCAGCGATTGCTCAAGGAAGGTCCGACGGCTGCGGAGACAGAGCGCGCACGCACCGTGTTCAAGGCCGGCTTCATTCGCGGCATCGAGCGTATCGGTGGATCCGGCGGCAAGGCGGATGTACTGGCGCAGTGCGCCGTGTTTACCGGCGATCCAGGATGTTTCCGCAAGAGCCTTGCCATCTACGAATCGGCGACCCCTGCGCAGATCGAGGCGACCGGCACGCGCTGGCTTGGCAACGGCGACTACGACCTCGCGGTATTGCCCGTTGAAGCCGGCACCGCGCCGCCGCCGCTGAAGGACGACTCCACGAAGGGCGAACCGTTCGCAACGAAGGATCGCACGGTTCCATCCATCGATCGGAAGTTCACGACCATCAAGTCCGATGTCGATCGCAGCAAGGGCGTCCCTCAGGTCACCGCTTTCCCCGAGCTGAAGTTCCCCTCCCTGCAACGTGCCACCCTGTCGAACGGCATGAAGATAATCCTCGCCGAACGCCATGCGATTCCCGTCGTGCAGATGGACATGGAGTTCAAGGGCGGCTTCGCGACCGATCCCGCGGGCAAGACCGGTTTGTCGAGCTTCGCCATGGGCATGCACGACGAAGGCGCCGGCCCCTACGATGCGCTGGCGCTGGGCGATCGCGAGGAGGAACTTGGCGCGTCGATCGGCGCCAGCGCGGACCTCGACGGCAGCACGGTCTTCCTGTCTGCGCTCAAGGACGAGCTCGATCCTTCGCTGGGCCTGTTCGCCGATGTGATACGGCGCCCGGTCTACGATCCGAAGGAGACCGAACGCGTGCGCAAGAGCTGGGTCGACGGCATCGCGCGCGAGAAGACCGAGCCCAACGCGATCGCGCTGCGCCTGCTGCCGCCGCTGATGTACGGCGCTGGCCATCCGTATGCAATCCCGCTCACCGGTACCGGCAACGCAAGCTCGATCGACTCACTCACGCGCGAGAACCTGCTCGCCTACGACCGCCACTGGTTGCGCCCGGACGGCGCGACCCTGATCGTGGTCGGCGACATCACGCTGAAAGAGATCGTGCCGCTGCTGGAAAAACACTTCGGCGACTGGAAGGCACCGCCCGAACCGCTGGCGACCGTCTCGATCCCGAACGTTGCCGCGCCATTGAAGCCACGTGTGTACCTCGTGGACCAGCCAGGCTCCGTACAGGCGACCCTCCTCGCAGGCCAGGTCACGCGTTCTTCGATCGGCCTGGACATCTGGAATTTCCTGCTCGCCAACGACGTGCTCGGCGGCCAGTTCTCGTCCCGCCTGAACGCAGACCTGCGCGAGGACAAGCACTGGGCCTATGGCGCCTATAGCGGAGCCAATGGTGCGGTCGGGCAGCAGCCCTGGTTCGCAGTCGCGCCGGTGCAGATCGACAAGACTGCCGATGCCTTGGCCGAGATGCACCGGGTGGTCGCGGACTTCGTCACCGGCAAGGCACCAGCAACGGCCGACGAACTGGCCAAGGTCAAGGAAAACGAAGTTCGCAGCCTGCCCGGGAGCTACGAAACCGGCAACAGCGTGTTGGGGCAGATCAGCGGCATGATGGCCTACCATCGCCCGGACAACTACGTGGAACTCAAGCCGGGGATCATCAACAGCGTCAGCCTCGACGCCCTGCGCGCAGGCGCAACCGAGATCCACCCGGACAGCCTGACCTGGGTCGTGATCGGCGATCTGTCGAAGATCGAGGCGCCGGTGCGTGCGTTGAACCTTGGCGAGGTCACGGTGATCGATGCCGATGGCAAGCCCGTTCCAACCAGGCCTGCTGCTTCCGCCGGGAAGTAACAGCCATGCCTGCATGGCTATGCCTGTGGGCCAGACGTGTTGGGCAGGGACCGCCGTACCGGTATGCTCGTCCGATGATCCGGAGAAAACCGCCCATGCCCCGCGTCATCTTGACGGCCTTGCTGACTGGGCTCGTCACCCTGCTTTCTGGGTGTGCCTGGGTGCAGATGCAGCCTGGCGCGGCGCAGGTGCGGGTGTATCCACTGGGGCAGTCGATGGTTGCGTGCAGAAGCCTTGGCGAGCTCGCCACATCGATCACGGCGCAAGTCGGCCCTTATGAGCGCAACAGTCTGTCGGTGCGCGATGAGTTGGAAACCCTGGCTCGCAACGAGGCCCTGACCCTGCATGCCGATAGTGTCCAGCCGCTGGCCGAGCCTGCGAACGGCCGCCAGCAATGGCAGGCCTATCGCTGCAACGGAGCGCGTTAGGCCGATCGCCGGCCATCGCTGGGTGGCTGCAGGAAGAATCGGCGATCTGCGACCCTGCTCCAGTTCGTTCGATGCCGGTCAATCCCCGAGCAATGCCGCGATAGTGCTGAACTGTGCGCTCGCGCGCTGCTTGCGATGGATCGCGTCGCGTTCGGGGTCGGCGCCGTCGCGATGCAGGTCGATGACGGGGAGTTCGTCGAGGAAGCGACTCGGCCGGCGTTGTTCGATGCCGCCCCAGCGCTTGGTTTCGCGGCTGTGCGAAAGATACACGGCGTCCTTCGCGCGGGTGAGGCCGACATAGAACAGGCGGCGCTCCTCCTCGAGGCGACCTTCCTCGATGCTCGCTTCGTGCGGCAGGGTACCGTCCTCGCAGCCGATGATGAAGACGTGGCTGAATTCCAGGCCCTTGGCCGCGTGCAGGCTCATCAAGCGCACCGCGTTGCCCGGTTCGCCGCGGTCGGCGTGGGCGAGCAGTGCGAGTTGTGCGGCCAGCGAACCGGCCGACGGCGGCGTGTCGCGGAACCAGCCGGCGAGTTCGTCCAAGTGGCCCTTGCGGCGCAGGAAATCGGCCTCGCCCCTGCACTGCGCGCGCAGTGCGGCGAGCAGGCCGCTGCGTTCGGCGACCTGTTTGCACAGGTCGGAGGGAACCAGGCGTTCGGCGTCGTCGCGCAGGCGCGCAAGGATGCCGGTGAACTCCGCCAGACCCGCCGCACCGCGTGTGGGAAGCGTCTTCAACAGCGAGGCTTGCATCGCGGCGCGCGCGAGCGGCAGATGTGCAAGCTGCGCAGCCTCTGCGAGCCGGGTCAGGGTTGTGGTGCCGACTTCGCGTCTGGGCGCGGCGATCGCGCGCAGGAAGGCCGCGTCGTCCTCGGGATTGGCGAGCACGCGCAGCCACGCGAGCAAGTCCTTGACTTCGCCGCGATCGAGGAAGGCGGTGCCCCCGGTGAGGTGATAGGGCACGCACAGCAGTTGCAACGCCTTTTCCAGCGGCCGCGACTGGTGACCGCCGCGGAACAGGATCGCGAACTCGTGCGGCTCGAGCTTGCGCGATTCGCGCAGGAACGCGATCTCGCCAGCGACGCGCTGCGCCTCGGCCTCGGCGTCCTTGCAGGCCCAGACCCGCACCGGCGCGCCGTCGTCCTGGCGGCTCCACAGGCGCTTGGGGTGCGTGTGCGGGTTGTTGGCGATCAATGCGTTGGCCACACGCAGGATGCGCGAGGAGCAACGGTAGTTCTGCTCGAGCTTGATCACCCGCAGTTCCGGATAGTCGCGCGCGAGCGCATCAAGGTTCTCCGGGTTCGCGCCGCGCCAGGCATAGATGCTCTGGTCGTCGTCTCCAACGCAGGTCAGCCGCCCGCGTGGTCCTGCCAGCAGCTTGAGCAGGCGGTACTGCGCGCCGTTGGTGTCCTGGCATTCATCGACAAGCAGGTGGCGGATGCGTTCGCGCCACGCGCCGGCGAGTTCCGCGTCGACTTCGAGCAGGTGCAGGGGCAGGCGGATGAGGTCGTCGAAGTCGACCGCGTTGAATGCCTGCAGGCGCTGCTGGTAGCGCGCGTAGACACCGGCGGCATCGCGTTCGCGCGGGCTGCGCGCGGCCGCTTCGGCCTGTTCGGGCGACAGGCCTTCGTTCTTCGCGCGAGAGACGAGCTGGCGCAGCGCCTCGACCGCATCGGGCTTCGTGCCGGTTCCGGCGAGCTCGCGGATCTGCGCGAGCGAATCGTCGGAATCGAACACCGAGAAGCCACGACGCAGCCCCGCGCGCTCGTATTCGGTGTGCAGGAAACGCAGGCCGAGTGCATGGAAGGTGCAGACCGTGAGCCCGTCGCCGGCATCGCCCGGCAGCAGCTTCGCGACGCGTTCGCGCATCTCGCGCGCCGCCTTGTTGGTGAAGGTGATCGCGGCGATGTGCGCGGGCGCCACGCCGCGTTCGCGGACCAGGTGCGCGATTTTCTCGGTGATCACCCGGGTCTTGCCGCTG
>DATHOV010000437.1:0-13081 GCA_035484515.1 Lysobacteraceae bacterium | reverse complement strand
TGGTGATCATCAGCGTGGTAAAGCGGTAGCGCAGAACGAACTGCAGGGTGCTGCCGTAGAGTCCGATGACGTATTGGAAGAACTCCTCGGACTTGCGGTAGAAGCGGTTCTGCTCCGACTCCGGCTTGTGCTTCAGCAGCTTGGCGCACATCATCGGCGTCAGGGTCAGAGACACGACGGCGGAGACCAGGATAGTGACGGCGAGCGTGATGGCGAATTCGCGAAAGAGGCGGCCGACCACATCGCCCATGAAGAGCAGGGGAATGAGCACGGCGATGAGCGAGACGGTGAGTGAAACGATGGTGAAGCCGATCTGCTCCGAGCCTTTGAGTGCGGCAGCGAGCGGATCTTCGCCCATTTCGATGTAACGCGAGATGTTCTCGATCATCACGATCGCGTCGTCGACGACGAAACCGGTCGAGATCGTCAAAGCCATCATCGTCAGGTTGTTGAGGCTGAAGCCGGCCAGGTACATCACCCCGAAGGTGCCGACCAGCGAGAGCGGCACCGAGAAGCTCGGGATGATCGTCGCCGGCAGGTTGCGCAGGAACAGGAAGATCACCAGCACGACGAGCACGACGGCGAGGAACAGTTCGAACTGGACGTCCTCCACCGACGCGCGGACGGTCACGGTGCGGTCGGTGAGGATGGCCACGTCGACCGAGCCGGGCATCGACTGGGTCAGCGCCGGCAGTTTCTGCTTGATCTGATCAACGACGTCGATCACGTTCGCGCCCGGCTGGCGCTGGATGTTCATGATGATGCCGGGCTGGCTGTTGGCCCAGGCGGCCAGGCGGTTGTTCTCGGCGCCATCGACGATGTCGGCGACGTCCGACAGGTGCACGGGCGCGCCGTCCTTGTAGGCGATGACGATGTCGCGATACGCGTCGGCGGACTTGAGCTGGTCGTTGGCGTCGATCGTGTACGAACGCGTCGGGCCGTCGAAGCTGCCCTTGGAGCCGTTGACGTTGGCGTTACCGATCGCGGTGCGCAGGTCCTCCAGGCTCATGCCATACGCGGCGAGCGCAACCGGGTTGGCCTGCACGCGTACCGCAGGACGCTCGCCGCCGGACAGCGTCACCAGGCCGACGCCGTCGAGCTGGGAGATCTTCTGTGCGAGCCTCGTGTCGGCCAGATCCTCGACCTGGGTCAGCGGCAGGGTCTTCGAGGTCAGCGCCAGGGTGAGGATCGGCGCGTCGGCCGGATTGACCTTACTGTAGATCGGCGCCGAAGGCAGGTCGCTCGGCAGGAAGGTACCGGCCGCGTTGATCGCCGCCTGCACTTCCTGTTCGGCGACATCCAGGCTCAGATCGAGACTGAATTGCAGGGTGACCACCGACGCGCCCGCGGAACTCGTCGAGGACATCTGGTTGAGGCCCGGCATCTGCCCGAGCTGGCGCTCAAGTGGCGCGGTGACCGACGAGGTCATCACCTCGGGACTGGCGCCCGGATACAGGGTGGTGATCTGGATGGTCGGATAGTCGACTTCGGGCAACGCCGACAACGGCAGGAAGCGGTAGGCAAGAATGCCGACCAGAAGAATCGCCACCATCAGCAACGAGGTGGCGACCGGACGCTCGATGAAGATCCGCGACGGATTCATGCCTTACGCGCCACCACCACCGTTAGCTGGCGAGGAGCTTCCCGGCGGACCACCCTGCCCGGAATCGCTCGAACCCGAATCCTGGTTGCCGGAACGGTGGTGATGACCATGACCTTTCCACTGGCCATGCCCTTGCCCGCTGCCGTGTCCCTGCCAGGAGCTACTGGCGCTGCCGGATGCTTCGCCCGGAATCTTCGGCACGTCGCCCGGCAATTCGACCTTGCTGCCTTCGCGCAGGCGATCGGCGCCACTGGTGACCACCACTTCGCCGACCTGGAGGCCATCGGTCACCGCAACCTGCTCGCCTTCGGTCGGACCGGTCTTGATGCTGCGCACGGTGACGGTCTTGTCGGACTGCACGACATAGACGAACAGGCCACCCGAGCCGCGTTCGAGCGCGGAGGTCGGGACGATCGTCGCGTCGTGCATCACATCGAGCATCAGCTTGAGGTTGACGAACTGATTCGGAAACAGGCTCTCGTCCTCGTTGGCGAACTCGGCCTTGGCCTTGACGGTGCCGGTGCTGGTGTCGATCTGGTTGTCGAGGCTGGCGAGGTTGCCGCTGGCGAGCTTGGTGGTGCCTGCGCGGTCGTAGACATCGGCGGTCAGTGTTGTTCCCGCATGGGTCTTCGCGGCCACCGCCGGGAGGTTGTCCTCAGGCAGGGTGAACAGCACGTCGATCGGCTGGATCTGGGTGAGCACCACGATGCTGCTGCCAGAGGCGACGTTGTTGCCGGGGTCGATCTGGCGCAGGCCGACGCGGCCGGTCACCGGAGCGGTGATCCGCGTGTAATCCAGATTGACCTTGGCCACGGCGACCGCACCCTGGTCGGCCTGGATCGCGCCTTCGTACTGGTGCACCAGCGACTGCTGGGTGTCGAGCTGCTGCTTGGCGATCGAGTCTTCCTTGAACAGGGTCTGGTAGCGCTCGAGGTCGATCTTCGCTTCCGCCAGAAGCGCCTGGTCGCGCGCCAGCGCTCCCTGGGCCTGTGCCAGGGCCGCCTGGTAGGGACGCGGATCGATCTGCGCGAGCAGGTCGCCGGCCCGGACCGTCTGCCCTTCCTTGAAGGCGACGCTCTGCAACTGACCTGCGACCTGGGCGCTGACGGTGACATCGCGCAACGGCGTGACCGTGCCGAGCGCATTCAGGATGATATGGATGTCGCCCCTGGATACGGTGGCCACGCCCACCGGCATCGACAGGCCGCCACCACGACCGCCGGGGCCGCTGCGACCGCCGAAGCGGCCGCCGGTGGTTTGCGCAGCGGTGCTGCCCTTGGCGAGGTACCAGCCGCCCCATGCGACGCCCACGACGATCGCCACGATCAGCAGCATGAACGGCCAGCGACGGCTGGGTTTCGTGCGCGATGCCCTACTGGAATCCGTACTCATCAGTGCCTGTCTTTCGAAGGTGGATCGGGAAGCTGCGCGGTCGTCCACGGCCATGGCGCCCACGGCCGAGCCGGTGTGCCAACGCAGCCGACGCAGGGGACAACGTCCGCCGGCCCGCGGAGTTGACCATATCGCATCGTGGATGAATACCTGCTCCACGTGAGATAGTCGCTGCGGCAAATGACACGCGTTGCCGGTAGCCCACGGGTACCCCGTTCTTTCATTGCAGAACGGTATCGGGGAGACTTCCGTGGCATCACAGGCTGCTTCGCCAGGACCCGAAGGTTCCATGGACGAAATGACGCAGTGGCAATCGCGGGTGGCACGCCTGGAAGCGGTGCAGACCATGCTGCTGCATGTCGGTCGGCTGTCGTGCACGGCCAGCGACCTCGACGAGTTCCTGGCCAAGACCCACGCCGAGGTCGCGAGCATCCTGTATGCGGCGAATTTCTTCGTCGCGCTCTACGACGCAGCCGATACCACGATCCGCTTCGTCTACTACGTCGACGAGGTCGATCCGCCGGAGGACCCGACCCGGCGCTTTCCGTTGCGCAGCGCCGAGGAATCTGCGACCGCGTGGGTGATCCTCAAGGGCGAGCCGCTGACGGTGAAGGCCGAGGACTTCGCCGAGCGCCGTGGGCGCTGGGACTCGGCGGAGTGGTATACCGGCACCGATGCGGCGCACTGGATCGGCATGCCGCTGCGTCTGAGCGACGGCCAGATCCTCGGCGCCCTGGTCATCCAGAGTTATCGCGAGGATCGCATCTACAGCGACGAGGACATCGCTCTGTTCGGCCAGATCGCCGACCATATCTCGACGATGCTGGAGAAGGTGACCTCGACGCAGCGGCTGGAACAGGCGATCGTCGAGCGCACGCGCGAGCTGGCGAACGAGGTGATCGAGCGGCGCAGGGCCGAGGAGCTGCAGCGCGGCCTGTACGAGATCGCCGCGCTGTCGGCCACCGATGCCTCGCTCGACCAGGTCTACCGCGCCGTGCACGACGTGACCTCACAGCTGATGTACGCGCGCAACTTCTTCATCATGCTGCACCACGAGGAAGAGCAGGAATTCAACTTCCCCTACTCGGTCGACGAGTTCGAGGCTCCGTTCTCGCCCGACTTGCGCTTTCCGATCTGGCGCGGGCTCACCTCCTATGTCGTGCGCACCCGCCAGCCGCAACTCGTCGATCAAATCCGCCGCACCCAACTCGTGCTCGATGGCGAGATCCAGGAATCGAAGGGTCATCTGGGCTTTTCAAGCTGGATGGGCGCACCGATGATCGTCGCCGAGCGCGTCTACGGGGTGATCGTGGTGCAGAGCTACGACCCGGCCATACGGCACACCGAGGCCGACCTCGACCTGCTCGCCTACATGGCCACCCACGTCGCGAGCGCGCTGTCGCGACGCGAGGCCGCAGAGCAGCTCGGTCGCCGCAACGAGGATCTGACCCGCACGCTCGACCAGTTGCGCAACACCCAGGACGAGCTCATCCGCCAGGAAAAGCTCGCCTCGCTCGGCGGCCTGGTCGCCGGCATCGCCCACGAGATCAACACGCCGCTGGGGATCTGCGTCACCGCAACCTCGCACCTGCAGATCGAGATGCAGAACTGGCGCGAGTGGCAGAAGGCCGGCACGCTGGACCCGGAGCGTGCCGGCACGATGCTGGACGAGATCGACGTCACCCTGCACGTGCTCGATGGCAACATCCGCCGCGGCGCGGATCTGGTGCGATCGTTCAAGCAGGTCGCAGTGGACCAGTCCTCGGGCAAGCGCCGCGCGTTCGATCTCGCAGCCTACCTCGAGGAGATCGTGCTCTCGCTCAAACCCAGGCTGAAGCGCGCGCCATGCGCGGTAAAGGTGGACTGCCGCCCCGGCATCCTGATGAACAGCTTTCCCGGCGCGCTGTCGCAGGTGGTGACGAACCTGATCATGAACGCCCTGCTGCATGCGTTCGAAGGACGCAACGACGGCACCATCACCCTGCAGGGCGAACTCGATGGTGCCTACGCGGTGCTGCACGTATTCGACGATGGCATCGGCATGCCCGAGGCCGACCTCAAACGTTTCTTCGATCCGTTCTTCACCACCAAGCGCGGCAGCGGCGGCACCGGCCTGGGCGCGAACATCGTGTTCAACCAGGTCACCAATGTGCTGGGCGGCACAATCCGCGCGACCAGCGCACCAAACCAGGGCCTGCGCGTTTCGATGCGCCTGCCGCGAACGATCGAAGGCGACTCGTCGTCGGGCTGATCCGCGCGCATGGCGCGATGACTGCGATGGCGCCCGCGGGTTTTCGTTTAACAGGTTGTTGAAAATGGGCTTTCCTGCCCATTTTTAAGACGCCGAGTCCGTCGACCCGGACTCGGCTCCGCAAAACAAACACTTGCGCGTTTGATTTGCGTGCGATCCATCCATGGATCGCGTTAGCAGGCTGTTTTCAACAGCCTGCTAAGCTTCCTCCATGAGGGAAACCTTCGACGTTGCGGTGATCGGAGCCGGCGTGTTCGGCGCCTGGACGGCCTGGCATCTGCAACGCGTGGGCCAGCGCGTCGTACTGCTCGACCCATATGGGCCGGCCAGTGCGCGCGCGAGTTCAGGCGGGCAGACGCGGGTAATCCGCATGGCCTACGGACCGGATGCGATCTACACGCGGATGTCGCAGCGATCGCTGGTGCAGTGGAAGGATTTCTTCGCGCGCATTGCGCGGCCGGAATGGTTCCTCGCCACCGGCGTGTTGTGGATGATGGCGGAAGCCGACGCTGCGGCGGCACGGTCGGTCGCGACGCTGGAAGCCTGCGGCGTTCCGCACCAGACCTTCGAAGCGCGCGAATTCGCGCGACGCTACCCGCAGATTGCCGTCCCTCCCGGTTATCGCGCGATCCTCGAACCCGGCAGCGGTGGCCTCATGGCGCATCGCGCGGTACAGGCCGTCGTCGCCGATTGCCTGCGCGGCGGCGCGGAGATGCGCATCACAAAGGCGCTGCCTCCAGCAGGCGACGGGCACCTCGCCGACGTCGGGACCCCATCGGGCGATACGATCCGCGCCGACCGCTTCGTGTTCGCCTGTGGTTCCTGGCTTGGCCACGTGCTGCCGGACGTGCTCGGCGGGCGCATCTTCCCGACGCGGCAGGAAGTGTTCTACTTCGGGATCGATGCCGGCGACACGCGCTTCTCATCGCCGGCGCTGCCGATCTGGCTCGACTCCGCGCAGCAGTACTACGGCTTTCCGGATGTCGAAGGCCGCGGCTTCAAGCTCGCCCACGACGCACACGGCGAGGCGGTCGATCCCGACACTCTCGAACGCGTCGCTACGCCCGCGCCCATCGCGCACGCACGCGCCTTCCTCGCCGATCGCTTTCCAGCGCTGGCCAACGCGCCCCTGCTGGGCGCCGAAGTCTGCCAGTACGAGAACACCTCGAACGGCGATTTCGTGATCGACCGTCATCCATCCTTCGACAACGTCTGGATCGCCGGCGGCGGCTCCGGCCACGGCTTCAAGCATGGGCCAGCGGTCGGCGAATACGTCGCACAACGCGTGCTTCGCGGCGACGAGGTCGATCCGCGTTTCAGCCTGGCGATGAAGTCCCTCGTGCAGAAGCGCGAGGTGCATTAGCAGGTTGTTGAAACAACCTACTGACGCGATCCATGGATGGATCGCGAGTTGAAAAAGGGCAGGACAGCCCTTTTTTCAACAACCTGTCAGGGGTCAGGCGCGCAAGCGCCTGATCCAGCGGGAGCGAGTCCGGGCGCGTACCGGACTGGCGACGTCAGAAATGCTTCTCCACGAAATCCGGCTCCGGCACGGGCCGACCGAGCAGATAGCCCTGCAACTCGTCGCAGCGCAGCAACCGGAACAGCTTCACCTGCTCCTCCTCCTCCACGCCTTCGGCGACGACCTTGAGCGACAGCGAATGCGCGAGGGTGATGATGTTGGTGATCAGGCTCATCGACTCGGGGCTGTGCGCGAGCTGGGCAGTGAAGGTGTGGTCGATCTTGATCACGTCGGCCGGCAGCCGTGCGAGGTAGGTCAGCGAGGAATAGCCGGTGCCGAAGTCGTCGATCGCGATCTTGCAACCCAGGTTGCGCAGGCTCTGCAGCAGATGGATGCTGTGCTCGATGTCCTCCATCACCAGGCTTTCGGTGACCTCGATGTCGAGCAACTGGTCGCCAGCATGGGGTTCGAGCAGGTCGCGGCATTCGTCGAGGAAATGCAGGTTGCGCAACTCGCGTGCCGAAACGTTGACCGCGATCCGCAATCCGGGACGGCCGCGCGCGCGCCACGCGCGCGCGGTTTCCAGCGCCGTGCGCATGACCCATCGTCCTGCCTGCACGATCATGCCGGTTTCCTCGAGCACCGGGATGAATTCGGCCGGCGAGATCAGGCCGGTTTCCGGATGCCGCCAGCGCATCAGGGCTTCGGCTCCGACCAGGCGTTGGTCGCGGGTGTCGAACTTGGGCTGATAGAAGAGCTCGAATTCGTCCTGCTCGAAGGCCCGGTACAGATTGCGTTCGATCTCATTGCGGCGCACCGCCTGCGCGTGGATGCGGTCGGTGAAGGGCTCGACGTGCATCTTGCGCTTGACCGCCTCGCCGAGCGCAGCGGCCGCGTTGCGCTCCAGCGTCTCGCCGTCGACGCCGTGCTCGGGACTGACCGCGATGCCGCACATGAAATGGGCGAAGATCCTTTCCCCATCGATCTCGTAGGCCGTGTTCTCGAACTCGCGCAACAGTGCGTCCAGGCGTTCGACCTCCGCCTGCACCGAACCGGTCGCGCGTTGCGCGAGCAGAAACACGCCATCGCCCGTATGGGCGACGATCGCGCCGGGCCCGACCGCAAGCTGGAGCTGCCGCGCCACCTTGCGCAGCAACTGTTCGACGAAATCGCGACCGCGCGAATCGACGATCCGGTTGAAGATCGTGAGGCGGACGACGCCCACCATCGCCGGATCCTGGGCGAAGCGGACGGCCACCTGCTGCTGGAAGCCGCTCCGGTTGGGCAGGCCGGTGACGGGATCGTGGTACGCGAGGTATTCGAGCCGTTCGCCCTTGGCGATGAAGTCGACCGCGTAGTCGACTTCACTGGTCAGGCGTTCGAGCAGCGCGACCTCTTCGGGATCGAACTCCTGGGGTTGCGACGAGAACAACCCCAGTACGCCCCACGGCGGCAAGCCGATCGGCAATGCGATCTGCGCGGCGATGCCCGCGACCGCCATGTCGCTTTGCATCTGCGGCGGAACCTCCGCGCTGGCGAAATCCCTGATGATGATGTTGCGCGCTTCCAGCAGCGCGCGCAGTCCGGGACGCATATGGGAAACCGGCAGGCCTTGCGTCGACTGCGTCGCCAGTCGGCGAACCATTTCGATGACCCCCTGGTTGCCGTGGCTCGCGATCATCTCGAGCCTGGTGCCTTCGATCGGAACGCCGATGCACGCCGCCGCGAAATGACCTTCTTCCACCGCAACCTGGCAGGCCTGCTTGAGCAACTGGTCGCGGGCCCTGGCACGCAGGATCGTGTTGCCCAGCGCGCTGAGCACGGCGTGGATGCGCGCCAGGTGCTGGATGCGCGTCTGCTGCTGCAACTGCGCGGTGATGTCCTGATCCACTCCGCGATAGCCAATGAGCTCGCCGGCGGTGTTGAAGCGCGGCGTCGCGGTGCTTTCGAGCACGCGCAGGCTGCCGTCGCGGTGGCGCCAGCGCAGTCGCCAGCGCTCCCAGCCCTTGCCCGCCGGGATCAGCTGCTGCATGCGCTGCCGCGCCAGCTCGCGATCCCTTGGATGCATGAGATCGGCGGCGAGCTTGCCCAGCAGTTCGTCGGGGCGATAGCCGAGGATGTGTTCGATCGCGCCATTGCTGTAGGTGGTGCGCGTATCGGGCTCGCTTTCCCAGATCCAGTCGCGGCTGCTCTCGACGATGGTGCGGAAACGCTCCTCGCTTTCGCGCAACGCCGTTTCGATATGGGCACGCTCGGTACGGTGTCTGGCGGCGTCGATCGCGCGCTCGACCGCAGGTACGAGCCGGCGCAGGTTGTCTTTCAGCACGTAGTCCATGGCGCCGCAGCGCAGGGCTTCGATCGCGAGTTCCTCGCCGATGGTCCCGGAGACGAACAGGAACGGAACGTGCGGCGTCTCCTTGCGCACGATGTTCAGCGCCTCCTGGCCGCTGAATCCGGGCATCGAGAAATCGCTGAGGACGACGTGGGGATCGAAGCTGACAAGCGCTTTGCGCAGCGCGGTCTCGTCGGCGACGCGCAGATGCTCGATCGGCGCCGGCAGATCCTCCAGGGCGCGAAGCACGAGCTCCGCATCGGCGGGCGAGTCCTCCACCATCAGCACTTTCAGGGAGGCGGGCTTTGTGGAAACGTTCATGGGTTCACCTCGGAGCCTCGTTGGCTATCAACCAGTACATGCCCACCTGGGCGACGGTTTCTGCGAATGCGTCGAAGTCGACGGGCTTGACCACATAACTGTTGACGCCGAGTTGATAGCTCGCCAGCAGATCGCCCTCCTCGCGCGAGGACGTCATCATCACCACCGGGATCGCCTTCGTCCGCGGGTCCTTCTTCATCCGCTCGAGAACCTGCAGGCCGTCCATGCGCGGCATCTTCAGATCGAGAAGCACCAACTTGGGCTGTCCGTTGCCACGGGCCGCGTGCGTTCCCTCGCAGAACAGATAGTCGATGGCCTCGACGCCATCCTTCACCCACTCGACGTTGTTGGCGATACCGCGTCGCTTGAGGGTACGCAGGGTCATCTCCGCGTCGGCACTGGAGTCTTCGACGAGCAGGATCTCGACGTGCTGGAAGTTCATGGCTTGTCCTCCGTGGTTTGCGCCTGGACCGCAGGCAATTCGAATGTGAAGGTGGCGCCGCGATCGATCTCGCCCACGGCCCAGACCCTGCCGCCGTGGCGCAGGACGATGCGCTGCACGATCGCCAGGCCGACGCCGGTTCCGTCGAACTCGTTCTGCGAATGCAGGCGCTGGAAGACGCCGAACAATTTGTCGACGTAGCGCATGTCGAAGCCGACGCCGTTGTCGCGTATCCGATAACGCGCGACGGCGCCGTCGCGTTCGCCGCTGACCTCTACCTGTGCGCTGTCGCCGCGTTTTGCGCTGTACTTCAATGCGTTGGCCAGCAGGTTCACCCAGACCTGGCGAAGCAGGGACGCATCGGCGCGCGCGGGCGGAAGCGGCCCGGCTATCCGCACGATGGACGCAGCGGAGATGTTGCCCAGTTCGCGCAGCGAACGCTCGACCAGGTCGTTCATGTCCACGGCGAGCAGTTCGAGCGGTTTGCGTCCGAGCCTGGAAAAGGCGAGCAGGTCGTCGATCAGCACGCCCATCTTGCGGGCGCTGCCCCGGATCGTGTCGATGTACCGGCGCATGCCGGCATCGAGTTGCCCGGCAGCGTCTTCCTCCAGCATGTGGGCGTAGCCGTCGATGTGCCGCAGCGGTGCGCGCAGATCGTGCGAGACCGAGAAGGAAAACGCTTCGAGCTCGCGGTTGGCGGCTTCGAGCTGCGCGGTGCGTTCGCGCACGCGGTCCTCGAGTCCGGCGTTGAGCCGCAGGATTTCCTGTTCGGCCCGGGATCGCTCGCCGACCTCGCGTCCGAGTTCCGCGTTCGACACTTCCAGTTCGCCCGTGCGCCGCTCGATCTCGGCGAGCATGCCGTTGAAGGAATCCACCAGCACGCCGACTTCGTCGTCGCTCATCTTCATGGCACGGCGCGAATAGTCCTGCTGCTCGACGACCTCCTGCGCGACCCCGGCAATGGCGAGGACCGGATTCGTCACGACCCGTTGCAGGCGCGTCGACATCGCCAGGGCCGACAGCATCGCGATGAAGGTGACCGCGATCGCGATGCCGACGTAGTCGCGGATGCGCTGCAGCATCTCGTAATCGGTGCGCAGATAGACCGTTCCGATGGTCTCCCCGTCGCTCACGATGCGCCGGTAGACGATCAACGCGTCGCCATCCATGAGCATGCCTTCTGCCTTCGGCGACTTCGGGAACGCAGGGTTGGTTCCAGGTCTGGCGTAAGTCGCGAACGCGGCCCCTTTCGCGGTGTAGATCGCGGCCGCCTGCACATGCGGACGCAACCGAAGCAGATCGAGGTTCTCCCTGGCGACCTGCGGGTCGTCGAAGGCGATCGCCGACGCCGATATTCGGGCCAGCAATTCGGCCTGAGTGTTGATGTCGGACGTCCAGTTGCGCTGGTAATCGCGAAGGTCGTAGACGACGATGGCGGCCACGGCGACGACGAGCGCCACCAGCGTCGTCAGCAGGATGACGCCGAGCAACTTCAGGCGCAGCGAACGCGCAAGTGCGAGCTTCATGGCGCCGCCCCCGAGACCTTGCGCGCAACGGCGAGCAGGCGCGAACTGATCTTCAGGCTGGCCGCCGCCGCCGATGGCAGCGAAACGTCGAAGCGGACCTTGCTGTCGGCGACCACGAAATTGATCATGCTGCCCAGTTCGAGCGCCCCTTCCGATTCGGTCACCGCCAGCGTTGCCCGACCCTTGAGCGGAGCCAGCAGTTCGGCGAGCCTGCCTCTGCCTGCGTTGCCGATGAACAGGACGTTGAGGCCGGCGACCGGGTCGCCCTCGTGAAGTCTGCGCACGACCACGGATCGACCATCGACATTCCGGTCGGCGACGATCGTCGTCAGCTCGTCGGCGAGCGCGTCGGCATCCATCACCCCGATCGTGAAGGGCGCCGTCGCGGAGGCGAACGCGGTCGGCGGCCATTCGACGTAGCTTCCGAACTTGAACAGGAACGCGGCCTTGACGCGCGGCTCCGGCGCCTCGACGACGCCCTGCGCCAGGACCGCACCGACCGCGGACGAAAGGAGAACGAACGCGATGGCGAATCCGAGGACCACACGCACGACGAGGCGTTTGCGCGTGTTCACCGCGATCACCATCGCAGCAGCAATCGGACGGACGCGCTGCGATCGAAGTCGCTCGTCGGATCGAAGACGCTCGGGGCGTACTCGACGTGCCCGGAGCCGCAGATGTTCTGCAGGAAAACGGACAGGTCGACGGTGGCGTTCGGCCTCCAGTCGAGGCTGGCGTCCAGGGCGGTGTAGGCGGGTATCGCCGGATCCGGCAATTCGCCGATGCTGCGTGTCGTCACATTGAAGTCCAGCGTGGAGGTCACCTTGAACGTCGATCGCAGAGACCATTGGTGATCGGGATCGTTGCCCAGGTCGACGGAACCGTCGGGATCGTGGTAGCCGCGCCGGGTCCAGAAATGCTGCCGCAGTTCGGTCAGGCCGGCGGAGACCCGCCAGCGGTCGGTCAACTGGAGATCGGTCCAGGTTTCGATGCCGGCGACCCTTCCGGCGGTCCCATTCTCGACCTGAAAGGAACCGTCGGGCTGCGGTTCGCCGCTGCGCAGGTTTTCGTAGTACTGATAGAACGCGGTGATGGAAAAGGAAGCGACCTTCGTCGGCTCTACGCGGTAGCCGACTTCGAGCACGTCGGACACCTCGGACACGAACTCGGGGCCACCGGTGATCGCGTAGGGCGGATTGCCCGGGAAGAAGAAATCCTTGTCGATCCGCGATGGTTCCCGAACCGCTCGCGACAGCGCGCTCCAGAGCAACTGGTCGTCGCTCGGTTTCCAGGCGATGCGGATATCCGGCAGCGCTTCCGTGCCGGTGTAGACGTTCCGGTCCAGCCGCAGGCCGAGCGTCAGCTTGAGGTCCGGTTTGAGCCTGATTTCATCCTGCGCGAAGAGGTTTTCCCAGTTCAGGTCCATCACCGCCGGAATGAACGCGGTGAGCAGGCCATTGGCCGTGGCGTCGTGCGCGAAGCGGTATCCGCCGCCCCATTGGAGGTCGCTCGACGCCAGCGGGATCTCCCGCTGGAACTCGAAATCGAAGATCTTCATCCGATCCTGGAACTCGAGCGGGTCGTTGCGCGTGGTCTCGTCGAAATACGTCTGCATGTGCAGGCTCGAACCGTCGGCCTCGCGCCGGTTCCAGTCGGCCAGCAGGTTCATCCCCGAAATCGTGATCGCTCCGAAAATGGGTTGCTCGAACTGGCCGTTGTAGCCATCGCCCTGCACCGTGAACCCTTGCTCTG
>DATHOV010000436.1:0-2765 GCA_035484515.1 Lysobacteraceae bacterium | reverse complement strand
CGCTCCCGATCTGAATTCCACGCAAAAGGCGTGGTTCGACAGGCTCACCACGAACGGTGTGCCTGGCATCCTGGCTCGCTCGCCACCCGGGGTTGACGTTCGTTGCGGCTAGAATGATTGCGTGGCCAAGACGAAACCCGCGAAATCCGCGCCCCTGTTTGCCGCCCCAGAGGGCCTGAAACCCCTGGCCGAGCGCATGCGCCCGCGCACGCTCGGCGAAATGGTCGGCCAGCGTCGCCTGCTCGATGAAAACGCCTCGCTGCGCCGCGCAATCGAATCCGGCCACGTGCACTCGATGATCCTCTGGGGCCCGCCGGGCTGCGGCAAGACCACGCTCGCGTTGCTGCTCGCGAAATACGCCGATGCGGAATTCGTGGCGATCTCGGCGGTGCTGTCGGGGCTGCCCGAGGTACGCGAAGTGCTCGCCGTCGCGCACGAGCGTTTCGCGCAGGGCCGGCGCACGGTGCTGTTCGTCGACGAGGTGCACCGCTTCAACAAGGCCCAGCAGGACGCCTTTCTCCCGCATATCGAGCACGGCTCGATCCTGTTCGTCGGAGCGACCACCGAGAATCCATCGTTCGAACTGAATTCCGCGCTGCTCTCGCGTTGCCGCGTGCACGTGATGGAGGCCCTGTCGATCGACGACATCATCGAAGCCTTGCGGCATGCACTGGCCGATGTCGAACATGGACTCGGCGGACGCGGGCTTCTCGTCGCCGATGCGCAACTGCAGTTGATCGCGCGCGCCGCCGATGGCGACGTGCGTCGCGCGCTTACCCTGCTGGAAATCGCGTCAGAGCTGGCGGTGGTTCGACAGGCTCACCATGATCGGTCGGGTGAGGACGTTGCGATCGTGACCGACGCCACGCTCGAGGCCGTCCTCGCCGACCGCACGCGCCGCTTCGACAAGGGCGGCGAACAGTTCTACGACCAGATCTCGGCGCTGCACAAGTCCGTGCGCAGTTCCAACCCCGATGCCGCGCTGTACTGGTTCGCGCGCATGCTCGACGGCGGCTGCGATCCGATCTACCTCGCGCGCCGGCTCACGCGCATGGCGGTCGAGGACATCGGCCTGGCCGATCCACGCGCGTTGCAGATGGCGACCGAAGCCTGGGATGCCTACGACCGGCTCGGCAGCCCGGAGGGCGATCTCGCGCTGGCGCAGGTGGTGATCTACCTCGCGAGCACCGCGAAGTCGAACGCTGCGTACCTCGCCTTCGGCGCCGCCCGGAAAGACGTGCGCGAGCACGGCACGAGCGACGTGCCGATGCACCTGCGCAACGCGCCGACGAAGCTGATGAAGCAACTCGGATACTCGAAGGGCTACCAGTACGACCACGATGCCGAAGGCGGCATCGCACTGGGCCAGACCGGCTTTCCCGATGCGCTGGGCGAGCGCGTGTATTACGAACCGGTCGAGCGGGGGATGGAGATCAAGCTCAGGGAGAAACTCGACGCGCTGCGGGCGGCGAGGGAAAAGGCGCGCAAGGCGCGGGATTGATCGGACCAGGTAGCGCGTCGTGGCGATACCGGAAGCTGCCGGACAAGCGAACCGGTAGCTGAACACCGGCGCCGGATGTGGTCTGGATTCATCCTCTGCGTCGCATGATGACCCTGGAATTCCCCGTCACCGCCAAGGATGCGCACCATGAAAAGCCGATTGATTCCCGCCCTCTGCCTCGCGCTCGCGATTTCCACCTCCGCATTCGCGCAAGACAGCCAGAGCTCGTCGAACGTTCCCGCAGACGACCAGGCGACGCCAGCCGATTCGCAGTCGACTGGCGCCGCCGGGCAGCAAGCCGGATCGGATACGTCGCAACGGCCCAGGCATCGCCCGGCGCGCAGGTACAACCCCGCCGCCATGGCACTGACCGGCGACGACGCCAAGACCGCCGCCTACCAGAATTCCGACCGGGTCAAGAGCTATCCGCCTGTCGATCATGGGCACGTTCCCGGCGATCCGCCCGTCATCGACCACAGCAGCGATCAGGCACCAGTCCCGAATCCGACGTCCGCCACGATCACCGTCCCACCGACCCACTGATCGCGACTTTCGATTCGGCACTTTGATGTTTGAAGTGCCGAATCGCGGGCGGCCATGCATGGACCGCTCCGTAGCCTTGCCTCGATGACGCCGAGCTTCGGGATCGGCCTGCGCATCGGGCGCGAACCGAACGTGGAAGGTCACCGTTACACCGGGATCCGGCTTTCGCCAACACCGCGATGCAAGGCCTGCTCTTGCCGTATCGCGATCCCGGGCGCGGCCGACAGGGGCCGTGCATTCGGAAACGAAGAACCGCCCATTCACCGATGACCTGCTTAACAAGGGGAATGCCAGGATCGCCTGCGGCAGGGCGCATTTCGAGGCGTTGGCGGTCGCGGTAGAACCTTTGAGCCGGGTGCGGTAGCGTCTGCGCCGCAGGGGTCGGCTGCGCGCACGCTCAAAACGCCATGTCAACGCGTCCGTTGGGGCGTTTGGGCCATGGATATCGGTGAACAATTCCTTCGCGAGGAACGGCAATGAAAAAAGATGGCTTTCGTCTGATCGGGTTGCTTCTCCCTCTGGTCTTGCTGTCGATGCCGATGCATGCATTGGCGGCCGGCAAGGACTGCCCCTTCGTCGGTTCGATGGAAAGCTTCGAGCCGACGCTCGATCCGGATTGGACCACCTACACGCAGCTGGACTTCCGGACCGATCAGGGCGCGGTCACGAAGAAGGGGAAGCTCTGCTACCAGTCGTATGCCCTCAAGCCCGGCCAGCCGAA
>DATHOV010000435.1:0-6755 GCA_035484515.1 Lysobacteraceae bacterium | reverse complement strand
GATCGGATCCCGCGCCGATTCCGGTGCCCGTCCCATGTCGATCGGCCGCGCGCGCAGCTTTTCAGACCGGTGCTACAGTCCACTGGTCTTCCAGCCACTGCAGAGCTTAGCGACATGACGACGACTCCCGCTCCCTATCCGATCGGCGTCCCGGGCGTGCCCTGGGGGCCGGCGGAAGTGGCCGCCTGGCGGTCGCGACAGATCCGCAAGCGCAGCTACGAGGCGGAGGTGTCGAGCGCGATCGATGGCCTGCGTGCGCGCTTCGATGTGGTGCCTTACGGCCGCCTCGACTATGCCCCCGACAGCTACCCGCTGTTGGCGATCAGGAGTCGCGACTGGCGCGACGAGCTTCCCTGGGTGCTGGTGACGGGTGGGGTGCATGGTTATGAAACCAGCGGCGTGCACGGAGCGCTGCAATTCGTCGACCAGCATGCGTCGCTCTATGAAGGTCGGATCAACCTGATCGTCGCGCCATGCGTCAGCCCGTGGGCCTACGAAAGGATCCAGCGCTGGAATGCGGATGCGATCGATCCGAACCGCTCATTCCGCGACGCCAGCCCGGCGCAGGAATCGGCGGCGCTCATGCGCATGGTCGAGCCATTCCGCGATCGCGTGCTGTTGCACATCGACCTGCACGAAACCACCGACACCGACGAGTCCGAGTTTCGCCCCGCGCTGGCCGCCCGCAACGGCGAGGCCTTCGAGCCGGACGCGGTCCCCGACGGCTTCTACCTGGTGGACGACAGCGAGCATCCGCAACCCGGGTTCCAGCAGGCGATGATCGCGGCGGTGGCGAAGGTCACCCACATCGCCCCGGCCGATCACAACGGCCAGATCATCGGTTCGCCGGTGGTCGCACCGGGCGTCATCGAGTACCCGCTGAAGCGGCTCGGCCTGTGTGCAGGCATCACCAGCGCACGGTTCAAGACGACCACCGAGGTCTATCCCGACAGTCCACGGGCAAGCCCCGAGCAATGCAACGCCGCGCAGGTCGCGGCGGTTTGTGCGGCGATCGATTTCGCATTGGGGCATCGTGCGATGGAGACGGGCGGGCGCCAGTAATTCGCGGCGCGGCCAAAGGAACTACGCTGCCCGTTGCACATCGTCTTCGTTGACTGACCTGCTGACAGGAACCGCAGCCATGCCTCTGTGTCGCATCGATCATGCACGTGTTGTCCATCCGGTCCCGCGACGTTGCTTTCCGTCAGTCAGTTGGCCGTTCGCGCTGGTGCTGGCGACAACGCTCGCGGCCACCACCCTCGCTCCGGCGCATGCCGCCACCGCCAAGTCCGCAACGATGCCCACTGCCGTGTTCGAGCACAGCGTGGCGATGGAAGGCCTGCTGCCGGTGCACGTGGACAAGAACGGCGGGCGAATCCTCGTCACGCTTCCAGCTGCAGGAGACGATGGCGTTTCGGCGCGGTTCCTCTATGCCACCGCGCTGCGCACCGGGCTGGGTTCGGCTCCGACCTTTCTCGACCGTGGTCGGATCGGCCAGACCCAGGTCATCGCGTTCCGGCGCTACGGCACCAAGGTCGCCGCGATGTTCGAGAATCCGCGCTTCCGTGGCGCCGGCGCCGGCGATGCCGCCAGTCCCGACTTCGCCACCTCGATCGTCTGGATGGGCGACATCGCAGCCACCCTGCCGGACGGCGAGATCGTGGTGGACCTGTCCGGATTCCTCGCCAGCGATACGCTCGGCATTGCCGATGCGCTCGACCAGAGCGGCGATACGTTCGGTGTCGGTGGAGCGCAAGGCGCAGGCAAGGACTTCGCGCTGGACGGCAAGCTGAGCGCCGCCGATCCGGCATCGGTGAAGTCGTTCCCGGACAATCTCGAAATCGACGCGGTGCAGACCTTCACGTCGAAGACGCCCGGCGACGAAGTCGAGAACATCGCGCCGGAGCCGAAGAAGGTGAGCTTGACCGTGCACCACAGCTTCGTGCGCCTGCCCGGGCCGGGCTTCCATGCGCGCGCCTTCGATCCGCGCATCGGCGGTTTCGGCACCCAGGCGGTCGAATTCGGCACGCCGTTGGGCGGCGACGTGGTGCGCGAGTTCGCCAACCGCTTCCGGCTGGAGAAGATCGATCCCGACGCAGCGCGTTCGAAGGTACGCAAGCCGATCGTGTTCTACGTCGACTGGCACGCGCCCGAGCCGATCCGTTCGGCGCTGATCGAAGGCATCGGCTGGTGGAGCAAGGCCTTCGACGCGGCCGGCTACATCGACGCTTTCCAGGTGAAGCTGCTCCCGAAGGACATCGACCCGATGGACGTGCGCTACAACGTCGTCAACTGGGTGGATCGCGCCACGCGCGGCTGGTCGTACGGTCAGGAGATCGTCGATCCGCGCACAGGCGAGATCGTCAAGGGCATGGTGGTGCTGGGCTCGCTGCGCGTGCGCCAGGACATCCAGATCTTCGAGGGGCTGGTGGGCGCCGACAAGATCGACAAGGGAGGCCCCAACGATCCGGCGCAGGTGGCGCTCGCGAGACTGCGTCAGTTGGGTGCCCACGAAGTGGGCCATGCGCTCGGCTTCGCCCACAACTTCGCTGCCAGCACGCAGGAGCGTGCCTCGGTGATGGACTATCCGCCGCCGCGCATCGGCCTGGTCGATGGCCGCCCTGATCTCGGCGATGCCTACGCCACCGGCATCGGCCGCTGGGACATGGCCACGGTCGACTGGCTCTACAGCGAGCCGGCAACTGGACAGGACCCACAAGCCGCGGCGGATGCGAAGGCCAGTGCCGACGTCGCGGCGGGCATGCGCTACATCGAGGACGCCAACGCCCGCGCCGACGACACCGCGCAGCCATGGGCTTCGTTGTGGGACGACGGCGCCGATCCGACTGCAGAACTCGTGCGCTTGATGAAGGTGCGCCGCGCTGCGATCGATCACTTCGGACTGGCATCGCTTGAACCCGGCGAACCGATGGCCGATCTGCCGCGGCGCTTCGTGCCGGTCTGGCTGCTGCATCGCTACCAGGTGGTGGCTGCGACGAAGGCGATCGGCGGCGTCGACCTCGCTTATGCAGTCAACGGTGGCGGCAACGAGGCCTCGACGCCGGTGCCTCCGCAGGCGCAGCGCGCAGCGCTCGATGCCGTGCTCGGCACCCTGTTGACGGATCAGTTGCGTGTGCCGGAGCGCCTGCTTCCGCTGCTGTCGGCAGCGCGCAACGGTAGTCCGAATCGACAGTACGAGATCGAATTGTTCGACGGGCCCGGTGGCCCCGTGTTCGATCCGCTGGTCGCTGCCGACACCGCAGCGGAAGTGACCTTGAACGCCTTGCTGGCACCGGCACGACTGGCGCGTCTGGATGCCCAGCACGCCGTCGATCCGAACGCGCTCGGCGTCGACGAACTGCTCGACCGCCTGCTGGCCACGACACTGCCCGACCACACCGACGCCGTGTCGCGCCGTATCGCCTTTCGCACCCTGATCACCCTGGCCCAGGTTGCCCATCGTCCCGCGACCACGCCCGGCGTAGCCGCACGCCTGGACCAGCGCGTGCACGACGTGGCGCTCGCACTCGCGCAGCGCCACGACAGCAGCGAAGATCGCGCCTGGGCCGCAAGCCTGTCGCGCCAACTGCTCGATCCGCAACAACTCGACAAGCTGCTGTCCGAGCGACCGCGCACGGTTACTGTGCCGCCGGGTGCTCCGATCGGTGGGGAAGGGGATTGGATGGAGATGCCGGGCGAGGAGTGATCCGCACCTCGCTGCAGCGGTTTCTGCCCGTTCCGGACACCGGAAAGTGACCACATCGGCAGGGAAAAAATCGGACAATAGCGTCGGATCGAGCCGGCGGTGATTTCCCGGATGCCGCGCTGTGGAGCCAATGCATCCGGAGTGTTCATCGCTGCAGAAGATCATGACATCACGCGAAAGATGATGACTTCGCTGCGATTGATCATGACATCACGCGAAAAGATGATGCCGTCGCTGCGATTGATCATGACATCGCAAGGAAAGATGATGCCGTCGCTGCGATTGATCATGACATCGCGCGGAAAGACGATGACTTCGCCGCGACAGATCATGACATCGCACGGAAAGATGATGCCATCGCTGCGATTGATCATGACATCGCGTGGAAAGATGATGGCATCGCTGCGATTGATCATGACATCGCACGGAAAGATGATGACATCGCCACGAAAGATCATGACATCGCGCTGAAAGATGTCGTAATCGCGGCGAAAGATGATGTCTTCGAACGCAACGCGAGTGGATTTTTCGCGATGCGCGGCGTTGGCGCGGAACGGATCTGCGCTTCCGCCAGGCACAGTGGCGTTTCCGCAACGTCGCGCGGATTCCTCGCCTGCGCGCAGACAAACGGTCGCCGGCGGCATGCGGTTCCGTTCGCAATTTGACTGGCCGCAGCCGGATCCATGCCCTCCCCCGAATCCGCATCGCACCGTGCGATCGGAAAGCAAGGATCGCCGGGAGCCGCTCGGGAGCCGAGACGGATTCCGGCGAATGAGGCGAAGACGAATGGGGCCAGGTTCATTTTCTCGTGCGAGAAAACGAACCCGACCCCTTCCCGGTTCCTGTCCCGCTATCGCTCAGTCGACGTGCGCCACGCCGCGATAGACGGTGCCGTAGGTCGGCCCGATCACGGTCCGGAACGATTCCCGTGCCACCGGTCCGGTGAG
This sequence comes from Lysobacteraceae bacterium, assembly GCA_035484515.1. Lineage (GTDB taxonomy): Bacteria > Pseudomonadota > Gammaproteobacteria > Xanthomonadales > Xanthomonadaceae > SZAS-103. Next base: position 2,102 of record DATHOV010000435.1, on the reverse strand, counting down.
GGTCGTGGCGTTCACGCGATCGGTGATCCGCACCACCTTGTTCGGATCGGCGCCGTTGTCGCCTGACGTGCTCGAGGTCGAGGTGGTGGCCCACAGGGTCACGCTGCCGTCGCGATTCACGGTGCCGGTGAGGTTGCGCAGGCCGATCGTCGTCACTGCGGGGTACGGACCGGCGCTTCCGGTCAGACCGTTGTCGACGGTGCCGATCAGGCCCTGGGTCAGCACGTAGTCGAGCTGCCAGGTACCGTTGACCAGACTCCATTTCTCCAGGCCGGCATGGGTGGTCGCGTCGGTGCTGTCGCCGGTGCCTTCATCGGTCACGTACATCGTGGTCGGATTGGCGAAGAACACGGCGAACGGGGTGAAGTCGCCGCCGGTGGTTTTCGCCGAGTCGGTCGGGAAGCCCGGAACGACGCTGATCGTCGCCGCCGCCGCGTTCGCGAGCGTGGGCAGGGAGCCGACCGTGTAGACGGTATCCATGCCATTGCTGCCGCTGCCCTTGGTGAAGTAGAGCGCGCCGTGGTACTCGGTGATGCCGCGGTAGTTGTTGTCCTTGCCGGGCTTGTCGGGTTTGCTGCCGAGGGTGTACTGCAGCAGCGGGTCGACTTCGGCGGAGTTGCCGGTCGGGATCGTCGCGTTTGCATGACGGCTGTCGATCGGGTTGACGACCTCGAGGCCGGTGGTCTGGGTCACGTCCGGATTGGTGCCGTTGCCGGAGCCGAACGTGGCCGCATTGCCGTTGTTGGAATTGCCGACGCTGTAGTACAGGCCGTTGGGCGCGAGCAGCGCCGAACGGCCGTTGTTGCCGCCGTAGTCGATGGTCGGCGTGTAGGAGAAATGCCCGGATTGATCCATGTCGACGATCGTGCGCGCGAACGCATAGTTCGGGCCGAATGCGAACGTCACCGGATTGGTCGGATCCTGACCGGGTACGGCATCGGTGTTCGAGGCGTCGATCGCGCCCACGCCGGCGCCTGCGTAGCCCATGAACACGACGTGCGGGCCGCGCCAGTCGAATGCGATGTGGAGTCCCAGTTCCGACTTGGACGAAAAGCTGGTGACGACCTCGTTGGTCGGGACCTGCAGCGAATGGAGAACGCGCCCGCTGTTGCCGTCGATGTCGCTGATCTGGATCGCCGAGGTCGCGCCGAAGCTGGCATCGACCGATTCGTTGTTCCAGACGGTGAGGTAGTTGTTGGTCGCGATGGCCTGGGTCGTCGCGGTGGCCGAATCCGGCAGCGTTGTGCCGATCGTGAGCTGGCTGAGCGCGCCCTGGGTCGGGTCGTAGGTACTGCTGCTGACGACGAGCGAGTCGCGGTCGAGGCGGAAGGGACCGTGGTTCTGGTTGGCCTGCGCGATACCGGCCGCTACGCAAAGGGCGAGAACGCTCACGCCAGTGAGAACGGCTGCGCGCTGCGACGGCTTCAGGGAAGTTTTCATGGCACCTCGGATCGATGGGAGGGGATCGGTCCCGCCTGACAAAGCAGAACCCTCGCGCCGGAACATCAGCGCGCAAGCACGATGTGCCCCGACTGTTTCATCGCCATGAAGGCGAAGTGATGCTTCGTTGACGCGTTGCGAAGAACGGGGTCAGGGTCATCCATCGATCGATGGATGACCCTGACCCCGTTCTTCCCGAGCCTTAACGGTTGGTTAGTTGCTTCCGGTCCGAGCTCGCTCGCGTTGGCAGGAATTCATTTGTCGTGGGCAATAGTCGGTCAACGTCGCCGCATCGCAGAATCCATGCGCAGACGGGGACAGGTTCGCTGCACATCGATCGCCAACCCAAGGAGCTTCGCTATGACGGAACTACAGATTCAGGACGACAGGCAGGAATTGAACCGCGATCCGCTCTCCGGCACGCCGGGATCGCACCCGATAGGAACCGGCATCGGCGCTGCGAGTGGTGCGGCTGCCGGCGCTGCCGTAGGGTCGATGGCAGGACCCGTCGGCACCGCAGTGCTGGGCGTCGTCGGTGCAGTGATGGGCGGGCTGGCAGGCAAGGGCATCGGCGAAGCGGTCCGTCCAACGACCGAGGAAGTCGACGATACGAGGACGCTCAACGATCTGCTGGGCGTAAGGGTCGACCCGGCCGAAGAGGA
>DATHOV010000434.1:0-10388 GCA_035484515.1 Lysobacteraceae bacterium | reverse complement strand
CTCGGACAACGCCGGCCTTGCGGTGTCCTACGACCACGACAACCTGCCGATCAAGACGACGCGGGGCAGCGCGACGATCAACCTGTACTACGGGCCGGACAACCAGCGCACGCGCGAGGTGGGCAGCGACGGCACCAAGGTCTACCTGGACGACGGCTACGAGGACTGGATCAGCGCGGGCAGCACGAAGGTGTATGTCGGGACCGAAGCGGAGATCACCAACAACGGCAGCACGCGTTCGGTGAACTACCTGCTGACGGACCGGCTCGGATCGGTGGACTCGATTGCCGACGGCACGGGCACGTTGATCGAGACCCGCGGCTCGGATGCGTTCGGCAAGCCACGCTCAGGCACCTGGGCCGACCTGTCGCCGCCGCAGTTGCAGAGCACCTCGATCACGGCCAGGGGCTTCACCGAGCACGAGCACCTCAACAGCGTGCAGCTGATCCATATGAATGGGCGGGTTTACGACTACCAGATCGGAAGATTCCTGAGCGTCGATCCGATCATCCAGGCCCCGCTGAACTCGCAGTCGCTGAATCCTTACAGCTACATCATGAACAACCCGCTGAGCGGAACCGATCCGACAGGGTATGCGTGCGAATCGACGGACGACGGTGTGTCAGATTGCTCGACAGGCGATCACACGATCACAGATCCAAACACTGGAAAACAATTCACGCTTCGGGTGACCGATAACCAGAGCGCAGGGAGTGAGGCTGCGACCGGCACGCATATCACCAACGGCGGTCCAACCGTCGAAGGTAATGGCCCTGGCATGGGAGGTACGGCGGGCTTTGGTTACACCATGCAGGTGGCCGATCACGGCAACGGCGCGCAAGCGCAGACCGTAACGGATGCGAAAACACCATCGTCAATACCAACAGACACAGCCGCCTCTGCCATCTCCAATCCGCAAGCTTCGGACAAGAGCACCGAGGGATCACTGCTCACCGGAAACGGTAGTCCTGGAAATACCCAACAAGGGACTTCTGGGAAAGGAGTTCCATGGCAGGTTGAAATCCTGTACGACAGCATTGGTACGTCGCACATTTCCTTTTACGACTTTTATTATCAAATCGAGGATGCGGACGGTAATCCTTTGACAGACAATTATCAGGTCAATGAGCACGTCGATCCGCCGCCAACCCAAAATTCAACCGATCAGAAGACATGGCCTACTGCCGTTGGGGGGAGGATTCACGATCATGTGGGTTTTCCTGAAGGTCAAACTTGGAGTGAGGCGGACAATGGAACTGACAATAAACGAATCCAAGGTTTTACGGTGCGTGATCCGAGTGGACACGAAACCGAGTTGAATACGAAACTTCTGCAGGAAGATTGTTTTAATGGCGGCCACTTCTGTAACAACGTTACCTATGCCTCTGGAGCACCGAAATCACCATAGCCCCCAAGGGTCCTATTGGTGGCCCCACAGGCCCCGCAGGCCCCATGGAACCCACAGCCCTCACAGCCCTCACAGCCCTAACTGGCTCCTGAAATACCGTAGACGCTGTGATTTTCCCATCGCGGCCGCTGGCGCCGTCTAGCACAGGCATTGGAACCCATGCGCATACTGCCCATTCTGTTAGGAATTGCTTTGAGCACTCTGGGGCGAGCTGGCGAGCTCATGCACGTCGACGGCGTTCTCGTCTATGGCAAAGTGCACGATGTGTCGGTCGCTGACATTCGGGAGATACTTGCTGACGATTCATCAAAAACGTACGCCGCACTCGAAGTGGTAGGAAGCAACGAAATCCATGCCCATCTTGAAACGAAAGATCTGGGCTGGGTCCCCATGCGACATGACGAAGTCCGGGAACCAGATGGCCATAAGGTTCTGAAATGGGAACCCGATGGAGTGTCGCTTCCCGACAATCCCGCTGCCATGCGCCTTATCAGGACTGCGAGGGAAGTGTACGTTTTTCCAGTCACCACGCCTCTTGAGCCGCGCAGAGACGACAAGCAGATGCGGTTGCTGGGTATAAAGGCGCGCGAAGCGCTGGTGCGCCTGCTAGGTGACAAACAAAGTTGGTTAGATGGTTTTGACGATACCGTCATGAAACCGGGGGCCGACGTGCCAACGAACATAGGCTTTCTGTTCCGGCAGGGAAGTTCTGAGCTCGTTCTGTTCTTCACCACCGGAAGCAGGGCAGAAGGTTCGTTTAACGGAGAGTATACGGCTGGGAGTGTGGACTCCAAGCCACCCATGGAATTGGAGGCCTGGAAAAATCAATATGCAAAGCCAGAGTTGGCCACAAAATAGGGGAATTAACCGATCCGAGACGACACAAAGAGTCTCTTTTGATAGAAAACAGCCGCTCCCAAGCCCGCCTTCCGGCGGGCTTTGTTTTTGGAGCCTTCCTCTTACTTGTCAGTGCGTCCTTGCTGGTTCCCTCCGACAACCATTGCCGATAGACCGCAGCGCGAGCTGTCACATCGCTTCCCATGGCCAGGAAATTCGCGTGAGGAGTGACCAGCGAATCGGGGCGAAGGTCAAGATTGGCGTGAACGCTGGACCAGCGATAGAGCTCCGGGGCGGCAACCATGGCTGCGCGCACAGGATTGAGCTCGATGTAGCGGTATACGGTCAGCAGGTAGCGGTCGCTGTCGACCAGGCATGACTTGAAGCGACCTTGCCACAAGGTGCCGCTACGACCGTGCCGGCGATTGAACGCCTGGGTGTGGCACTGCCCCGGGTCATGCATCAGTCGCGACGTCAGGCCGCACGCCGGCGAAGAGAGCAGCAGATGGACATGATTGCCCATCAGCACATAGGCATGGACCGAAAGCCCTTCGGCCTGGCTGAAGTTGCGCAACAGATGCAAGTAGTGATGACAGTCGTCGTCATCGACGAAGGTCGCCCCACGGTTGACGCCGCGTTGGGTGACATGCAGGGGCACCCCTGGCAGTTCGAGGCGAGCGCGACGCGGCATGAGTGGCGATGCGATTCAAGGGCATGCCAAGATTGAAGCCTGTGGCCGAGGGCGTCGATCGGAGATGTCCTCAATGCGGTGTAGGAAATGGACTACGGCGAGAGATTAATTGGGCACGTTCCCTTATTTATTTCCTGACCGGAAAACCTGCTTGCCAGACCTGGGAAGTTCGTGACCGGACCTGGGAAGTTCGTGACCAGACCTGGGAAGTTCGTGACCGGACCTGGAAGTTCGTGACCAGGTCGGACCCTGCGGATTTCAGGTCTGGCATGTCGCTTGCCAGGTCGGGGCACGCGGATTCCAGGTCGGAAGTTCTCGAGATCAGGTCGGGGAAGTCGCAGACCCGACCAGGAAGTTCCTGCCCAGGTCGGGGCAGATGAACTTCCGACCTGAAAAGTTCGTGACCTGACCTGAAAAGTTCGTGACCCGACCGGGAAAGTTTGTGACCCGACCGGGAAAATCGCGGGCAGCCGCTGGCGACGCCGGGATGGAAGCGGATGCGGCGCGGGACCGGTCGGAGGGGAAGCCATCCCGCTCTGGGACAGTGGAGTTCAGGTCGGATCCGAGGCAGTCAGGACCAAAACGCACGCATTCGCGGTCCGGGCACGAAGTTCCAGGGATAGGCAAGCAGGATTCCCGGTCGGGTCCTTCGGATTTCAGGACGGGTCCCCGGAAAAGGGGACGTAGCTAATCAATCTGTAAGACAAAAAAGGGGAGCGGATTGCAATAACTGCCAAGAAATTCTCGGTCTGTCCCCTGATGGCTCCAGCAGAATGGTCTGCGGGGCCGAGGCCCGATTGAACGCTCGACCACCGGAGACCTGCATTTTGTCGTCGTTCGCACGTATCGAAAAACCTGGCGCACTGCGTCCAGCCAGCCCACACTGGATATTTCCGCGCGGGATGACCTTGGCACCGATTGCGCAGCGGGTGCGTCTGTTGCTGCTCGTCGTGCTGGCGACAGGATTCTCCGCACTGCCGCTTGCCCACGCCGAGACGTTCAACACCGGGGGCTATCATTTCGAAGTCGCCCCGGCACCAGCCTGGGTCGATGTCGCGGAACTGCCTTCGCAATGGCCGCCGTCGTCGCCTGCAGCTGCTGAACAGGTCTGGCGCGACTGGCTTTTCGACATCCAGGTGGATCGTCGCCAGGGCCGTCACACGATCTATCGCGATTTCGTCTTCCAGCCGCTCACCCAGACCGGTCTGGCCGATGCATCGAAGTATCAGATCGGCTTTCTTCCGGACTTCCAGTCGCTGACCATCCATCGCGTGGAGGTACGCCGCGATGGCGCCTGGAGCACCCGGCTGAAGCCGGGCGCGATCACCCTCGCGCGGCGTGAAACGGACTTCGAGTCCGACATGTCGACTGGCGAAGTCAGCGCTCTGATCGTGCTCGACGACGTGCGTGTCGGCGACGTGGTTCGGATCAGCTATTCGGTCGATGGCGCCAATCCCGTGCTCGCCGGGCTGGATACCGACGTGGCCACCTTCGGCGGCTCCAGCCCCCTGCTGCGGGAGCGCATGCGCCTGCTGTTCGATTCCGACGCCCGGCCGGTAGTGGTTCGCGATCCGCGGATTCCTTCCGAACACGTCCAGGATTCGGCCGCGGGCAAGTCCATCGCGATCGAGCAGGGTGACCTCAAGCCGGTGGCGCAGGAGGGCAGCTACCCGGATTGGTTCATTCCTTCGCCGCGTGTCATCGTCGCCGCGCAGCGTTCCTGGAAGGATGTCGCACTCTGGGCGCGCGATCTGTATCCCGCGCCCAAACCCCTGCCGGACGACCTGGAGGAGCTGATCCGCCAATGGTCGAAACTGCCCGACCAGGAATCGCGCATCGTGCATGCGCTCGAAACCGTGCAGGACCAGGTGCGTTATTTCGGCGTGGAAATCGGCGAGAGTTCGCATCGGCCGGCTGAGCCGGCTGACGTGTGGCGCAAGCGCGCCGGCGACTGCAAGGACAAGGCGCGATTGCTGGTGGCGATACTGACGAGGATGGGAGTGGCGGCGGAACCTGCGCTGGTCTCCAGCCGAGGTGGCCGCTGGGTCGACGATCAGCCGCCCTCGGCTTCCGCCTTCGACCACGTCATCGTGCGCGTGCATCTGGGTGCGCGGATGCTCTGGCTCGACCCTACCCGAAGTGGCCAGCGCGGCTCGCTAGACGATCACGCGGTCTCGGATTTCGGCGGCGCCTTGCCGATCGCCGAAGGCGTCGATCGCCTGACGCACGTGACCCAGACTGCCGGGGCGCTTTCCCGATGGCAGGTCGACGAACACTATCGACTCGACGCTGACGGCCAAAGGGCACAAATGGTGGTGACCACCGACGTGAGCGGCGTCGCAGCGGAGAGCCTGCGCAACAGGCTGGCCAATACCGATCGCGACACCTTGCAGAAGGACTACAGGGACTACTACGCGAAGCGCTTCAAGCAGGTCAGCGTCGCCGACCCGATCCAGGTCAGGGACGATCCGGCGAAAAACACCATCGACGTCGTCGAGACCTACCAGATCGAGGATCCGCTCATCGACCTCGAAGGCGGTCTTCGAGGGCTGGAGACCGAGGCCGACACCATCGAGAATTTCGTGCGCCAGCCGGAGGGATCGAGCAACCACTATCCGGTGGCGCTGAACCACCCGGTCCAGATCGAGCAGCGCATCGAACTCGACCTTCCTGCGGGCTGGAAGTGGGAGGGCGAGTCGATCCACAGGAGCATCGAGATTCCAGGAATGAGCTATTCGCTCAGTGCCGCACAAAAGGATTCGCAGATCAGTTTCGTCCACGACTATCGCAGCACGTCGGCTACCGTGACCGGCAACGACATCGACCGCCTGGTCGCCGGCGAACAGCAGATCGACGAGCTGGTAAGCCGCAGGTTCCTGATCTCGATGACGGATCCCGCGAAGTCCAGGGACGACCGCCTGAACCGGCTCGTCAAGGGGATCCTCGACAATGGGTCCGGCAACAGCAGCAGCGCTGCGGACGACAAGGGCAAGTGATGGCTGCGCAACGGCGCCATCGGCGCGTCCGCGCAGCTTCGGTCTGCCTGCTGCTTGCCGCGTGGACGGCGGCCGCCACGACCGCCAACGGCGCCGAACCACCGGAGTTCCCGTCGCCCGCAACGACACCGGTGGAGCAGATCCGCAAGCAATTCGAGGCGACCGCACCCAAAAACGCGATCGCCGACACCCTCGCCCTCGTTTCCAGGCTCCACGACCCGGACGGAAAGGCCATCGTTTCGGTGTGCGCCAAGAGCATGGACGATCTTGCCCGCGCCGCGCGCCGCGATCCGCTCAGCCTCGCCGTCTGGTACTACCAGGGCCAGTGCGCCGAAGCACTGGGCAACTCTGCATTGCGCGATCGAAGCGACGAGGCCTTTGCGGCGCTCGTCCGCGATACGCTCGCTGGCGTTCCACCCGACAACGGGGTGACGCCGCTGCACGTCGAAAGCATCGACGACGGAAACGCACTGATCGACGCCAGTGGCGAAGACGTGACGTACTCCTATCTGGACATGTCCGATCTTGGGCGGGGATTGTTCTGGCGGGCCGGATTGCAGGACAAGCAAACTCATCGCGAGCGTGAGCTGAGTTTCGAATTCCTGGAGCGGCGGCTGGCGCTTGTACGCGATCCCGACCTGCTGGTCGACCCGCTGATGCGCCTGCTGGCGGAACGCGACTTTGCCGAGAACGGCATCGACAAATCGATCGCGCCATGGCCGGGCGTACCGCGGACGCTCGACTATCTGACGCGCTTCACGGCCGAGCAAGAGGCCGCACGGATCAAGCAGCTCATCGCCAGCGACAGTGTGGATGTCCCCTACGTACTCGCGCCTTACTGTTTCTGGCATCCCGAGGCATCCTGCGCTAGCGCGGCGGTGGACAAGCTGCTGCCGCTGGCCGAGCGGCATCTTGCGCAGCCGATGATCCTGCTGGCCTATGCCGAGGCGAACGGACTGGGAATCAAGAGCGACCAATCGGCAGCCAAGGTCCTGCTCCAGGGCGCAACACGCAACGAAGACGCTGGTGCGGTGTACGCCGCATATCTCTATCTGGACGGAAGGCATTTTGAAGCGGCGTCGCCCTTCGACCGGTGGATCTATGCGCAGGTCGCAGCAGCGGCGGATGCGGGCGACAAGCTTGCCGCTGGGGTCGCGTTGCAATTCGTTGTGGGCAACCCTACCTACGAGGGCGATGCGACACGTCCGAAGCGTTGGCAACAGCTGGCAGATTCGGCTGGCTTGACGGATTTCAGCTACGCCTATTGTCGCTCCGTCGCAAAAGCAGCCAATGACGGTCCGGCAGAGATAGCCTGCGCCCAGGCGGCAGGTGCCAGCAGCGCTGCGGCGTTTTTCCTCGCCGATGCTTACACGTATGGCGATCTTCCCGGTGTCGCCGTCGACTATGCAAAGGCGCTCTACTGGCGCAAGCAGGCCGCTATTCTTGGCGACGCGGTCTCCATGCGCCTCATGGGCAAGCACTACGAGGCCGAGACCGGCAAACCCGAGTCGCTGGAACTGGCCAAGAAGTGGTACAGGAGTTCGATCGAACTGCGCGACGGCTATGCCATCCTTGATCTTGCCGAGTTCGAGGCGCGTGGCCAGGTCGATCCTGCGGCGGGCCCGAAAGGCGCCGTGAAGGTCTACGAGGCAGTGTCCGCCGACCCTTCGAAAGAATTCGGCCCGCGCGCGCGGCGCGACCTCGCCTTGCTGCTGGCAAAGGGCAAAGGGATCGACCGCGACCCTTCGCGCGCCCGTTCCTTGGTGATGCACGATGCCGACACGGGCGATGCAAGGTCCCAGCTCCTGATGGCGAACCTGCTTTACGCCGGCTTGCTGGGCGCGCCCGATCCCGCTGGCGCGCACACGTGGATGGAAAAGGCGATTTCAGCGAACAATACGTCGGTCACCATCGCGATCGCCGACCAGCTCTACGCCGGCGTGAAATTGCCGCCGGACCGGGCGCGTGCCATCGCGTTATGGACGCAGGCTGCGCAACAAAAAGGCGGCGAGCTCGCCTGGAACGACATGGCGTGGTCATTGTGTACGGCGCCCGATGCCAGTCTGCGCAACCCCAAACAAGGCCTCGACGCAGCGGTCAAGGCGACTGCCAGGAATTCCAGCCCGAGCTGGCTCGATACCCTGGCCGCATGCGAGGCCGCCACCGGCGACTACGACGCTGCCGCCGGCACCGAGCAAAAAGCGCTGGCCAATGCCGATCCCGATTCCGATCTGGGCAAGAACCTGAGCGCTCGTATCGCCCAGTATCGCGCCCACCAGATTTATGTGCAGCCGCCCTACAAGAGCGACCTCATGCAGTGAATGCATTCGCGATGGCCCATTTGTATAGCCTGGGAGGGGCTCGGGGTCAGGGGATGTTGATTTCCACTTGAAACTGACCCGGAATTTTCAACCAAATTTGACCCATCCACGACTCATGGAAACGCGGAACTGCACCATGACATGACCGCACTGCGGCCATGCCCTACGGACCTGAGCTCTTTCGGGGTTCCGTTGCTGACTTGCAACGGCCTCCTGCGTCATTGCGCAGATGCCTTGCGCTGTTCCGCGGATGCGTTGCGCCATGGCGATGGTGCGCGGGGTCATTGTGGCAAAGGGTTGCGCCATTGCGATAACGCGTTGCGTCACTGCGGCAACGTGTTGCGTCATTGCGGCGGCATGCTGCGTCATTCCGGCGATCATTTCGGCTATTGCGGCTATTGCGGCTATTGCGGCGATGCGGCGCACCCTTGCGGCGAATGCGTGTCATCAGGCGATGCGCAGATGCCGACATCCGCCACGCCATTGCGAGGTTGCATAGTCGCGTTGGGAAATGCCATCGTGACGTTACGGGACGACTTCACAGCACTGCGCGCTGAAACCGCGCATTGCGACATGGCACGCGAGCGTCGAAAGGCAGCATGCGACCTCCTCGAGGTGGCGGGAGCGTGCTGTCGGGTTGCGCTGCGGTGAATTGTGGTGGCGAGACGGCGTTTTGTGGTTGATTGCAGGCGCCATCGGTTGGGGCGGGTCGCTTTGGTGATGCGGATGGCTGACCGCCTCCGCTCCTTCAGGCGCGAAGGGCCCAGGGACATCCGATTTCCACCGGGCTACCTTCCCCTGCTTTCAAAGGCTCCGGCCGTCGTATTCCACGACGTTCAACTTCGACAGGTCGACGTCGTCGAGGCATCGCACATTGATCGCGGCCATCTTCTCGCCTTTCTTTTCGCCTTCGCTGAAAGGAGCGATGCCGCAGTTCGCGCAGAAGTGGTGTTGCAGGACGTGGCTGTTGAACGTGTAGGTCCACAGCGAGTTTTCGGGCGAGACCAGGCGCAACGCGCCGCGCGGAACGAACCACAGCAATCCGCCGCGGCGTCTGCACAGCGAACAGTTGCAATCGACCACCTGGCCGATCGTCCCCTCGACATCGAATGCGATGCGGCCGCAATGACAGCTGCCATGAAAACGGCCGCCCTGCTTCGCGCCGGAATCGATCCCGGCAGCCTTGGATGCCTTCGCGCCCACGCCGGTGCGGGCCGATTTGGCCGTGGCGGGCGACGCCTTCCTGGCGCTGGATGACTTGGCGGCTTTCTTCGCCGGATCCTTCATGGCCATCACGATCTCCTTATCATGGGATGCACTGGAAGCTGCCGATCGATTATCTCCAACCTCGCACCCGGAAATGACGTGCGGCCATGCGCCTGTCAGACGAGGTTCAGTCCACGGTTTTCCTGATCGGATGGATGTCGACATGGCAGCGATGGGGATTCAGTCGACTCCATCGAGGGCCTTGCTTGCGCCGACACGAACGAACTCGTGCCCTGTTAAAATGCCGTCGACACGCTGTGCTTTCGCTCCTCCTTCGGGAACCCCGAATGTTTCGACGTACCTGTCTGATGGCCGGGCTGTTCGTGCTGGGCCTGGGCAATTCAGCAGCCTTCGCTTCGAAGCTTCCCATGCCGATCGCGCAGAATCTGCCGATCGAAATCGTGCTCGATCAGCCCCAGCTCGCGGTCGATTTGTCGCCGGTTGCAGCCGATGTGGCGCAGCAATTCGGAGTCATTGGCGGGCTGGTCGGGGTGGCTATCCAGAAAGGACAGGACCGGAAAGCTGACGCTGCGGTCGCACCCTTGCGCGAGATGCTGGCCGGATACCCTTTCCAGGAACACCTCGAAAACGCGTTGCACGAAAAGCTGGCGTCGGAGGGCATCTCGCCGAATCCGGGCTTTACCCTCCTCAGGAAGCCCTGGGACGAAGTCGATGCGCAGACTGCGCCGCACGTTCCGCTGCATGCGCTGGTGTTGTATCCGCGCTATTCGATCGATGCCGGATTCACCCGCTTGAGCGTGCGGCTCTTCGCCAACGTGGTGGATCGCGAGATCGACGACGAGGGCGTGGTGGACGATACGGTCGGATTCGCCCGCGTCTACGAGTTCCAGTTTCCTCTGGTGAAGGAA
>DATHOV010000433.1:0-3252 GCA_035484515.1 Lysobacteraceae bacterium | reverse complement strand
CTACCAGGCGATGGTGCTGGCCGTGCAGCGCCGCGGCGAGGTGCTGCGCGAGCAGATCAAGAACGTGCGTCTGGACGTCGGCGACACCCTGCTGATGCTGGTCGATGAAAAGGACCTGCCCGAGCTCGAGCGCATCCCGGGACTGGTCGTGCTGGGCGAGCGCAGCGACGGCCACGAATCGCGGCGCAAGGCGCCGATCGCGATCGCGATCCTGGTCGGCGTGATCGCGGTGTCCGGCATGGGCCTGCTGCCGATCGTGGTCGCGGCCCTGGTCGGCTGCGTGCTGATGGCGCTGACCGGCTGCTTCAAGTACTCCAACGCCTACGAAGTCATGGACTGGAAAGTCATCGTCCTGCTCGGCGCGGTGCTGCCGCTGGGCATCGCGATGCAGAAGACCGGCCTGGCCCAGCACCTGGTCGACATCGGCATGTCCCTGGTCGGCGACCACGGGCCGCTGATGGGACTGGTGATGGTGTACGCGCTGACCGCACTGCTGACCGAGCTGATGGGCCACAACCCGTCGGTGGTGATCATGATCCCGATCAGCGTCTCGGTCGGGCACGCGATGCACGTCAGTCCGGTTCCCTTCGTCGTCGCGACCGCGTTCGCCGCGGCGACGTCGTTCGCAACCCCGGTCGGCTATCCGACCAACACGATGGTCTACAACCCTGGCGGCTACCGGTTCACCGACTTCCTGAAGGTGGGCATCCCGATGATCCTGATGTTCTGCGCGATCTCGATGGTCCTGATCCCGCGGTTCTGGCCGTTCTCTCCATGACCGGCCTGCCGGCTCCTTCGCAGAGGAAGCTCGGCTTGGTGATCGACCTCGACACGTGCGTGGGATGCCACGCATGCGCGGTGGCGTGCAAGGAATGGAACGCGGGCGGCATCGCCGGGCCGCTGACCGACGAGAATCCCTACGGCAAGGATCCGTTCGGCGTGTGGTTCAACCGGGTGCACAGTTATGATGTGGCGGGACTCGGGGAAGCCGAAGCAGGGGCCCGGACGAAAGGACCCGATCTCACGGTCCACTTCCCGCGCTCGTGCCTGCACTGCGAGCAGCCCGCCTGCGTGACCGTGTGTCCGACCGGGGCGAGCTACAAGCGCGCCGACGACGGCATCGTGCTGGTGGACGAGGACAAGTGCATCGGCTGCAAGCTGTGTTCGTGGGCCTGCCCGTACGGCGCGCGCGAGTATTCGGCGGTCGAGGGCGTGATGAAGAAATGCACGCTGTGCGTGGATCGGATCTACAACGAGCACCTCGACGAGACCGAGCGCCAGCCCGCCTGCGTGCAGGCCTGCCCGACGCGCGCGCGCCATTTCGGCGACCTCGGCGATCCGGAATCGAAAGTATCGAAACTGGTCGCCGAACGCGGCGGCCGCGATCTGCTGCCGGAACTGGGCTACAGGCCGACCAACAAATACCTGCCGCCACGGCCGCGGCGCGGTGCGAACCAGGCGACAGAAGCGCTGCATGCCGACGAGAAGCTCGATCCGAAGGCGCTGCCGCCGGTGCTGCGTTGGCTGGATCGCGTGCTGTCGCGATGATGGGTGTGCCGGCGAGCATGGCGTTGTGTTGGCGGTCGGGTGCCATCCATGGCGTAACGACTCTGGCTTCGGATCGCCCGGGGCAGGCTTCCTGCCTGCCCGTTCGCGTCACCTGCGCGGCAGTGCCGCGCAAGCGGATGACATGAACCCGGCATTTTCCGTCATCCTGTTCACCACGCTGTCGGGCGCGGGCTATGGACTGTGGTTCTGGTGGGTGCTCGGCGGCTTCGGCCTGGGCTTGTCGGGCGCCGGACTCGAAGGGATCGTCGCGTGGCTGCTCGCGGCCGTGATCGGCTTCGTGCTCGTCACGGTCGGGTTGATGAGCTCGGTCTTCCATCTCGGCAAGCCCGCCCGGGCATGGCGCGCGTTCTCGCAATGGCGGACGTCATGGCTCTCGCGCGAGGGCGTCGCATCGCTGCTCACCTATGCCGCGTTCGCAACCTGTTTCCTCGCCATGCGGTTCGGATCGCCCGCGACGATCGCGATCGCCGCGGTCTGCGTGGCCGTGGGTTCGATCGGCACGGTGTTCTGCACGGCGATGATCTACGCGAGCCTGAAGCCGGTACCGGCCTGGACCCATCGTCTGGTCGTGCCGGCCTACCAGGCCTTCGCACTGCATACCGGCGGCCTGCTCTATCTCGCCCTGAACGCGGCCGGCGGAGCGATCGGGAGGCCGTCCGTCGCGGCGCTGGCGATTCTCGCGACCTCGAGCCTGGCGACTGCCGCGATCAAGACAGGCTACTGGCGCGGCATCGATCGCATCGTCCTGCCATCGCGCGAAGCTGCGACCGCGCTGGAAGGATTCGGCACGCTCTCCACCTTCGAGCGCCCGCACACCGAAGCCAATTACCTCACCCGCGAGATGGGATTCGTCCTGGCGCGCAAGCATTCGCGCAAGCTGCGTGCGATCGCGGTGCTGCTGTTCGCGGGAGTTCCGGTGCTTGCGCTGGCGGTCGCATGGTTGTTGCCGGGAATCGCGGTGTTCGCACTGTGGACAGCCGCGCTCGCGGCACTCGCCGGCGCCTTCGTCGAGCGCTGGCTGTTCTTCGCCGAGGCGAAGCACATGGTGATGCTGTACTACTAGTGTAGTGCTTTGGAAATACTGGAGCCGGCAAACGCCATGATGGTGCGAGGCATCTACTCCTTTGTCCGGGCTGGATCTGAAGCTGGATCAAGAACAGGATCAAGAGCGTTTCGCGCTGACGCGCGAGTTACTTTCCGCCAAGGCAGAAAGTAACCAAAGACCGTTGCGCCGGCGTCGCCGCCACGATGAAGCTGTGTCGGTACCCTGCGCTCCTCGCCGGAGAGGGGCCGGCCCGAACTCGCACATCCATGTGCTCAGACAGGCGGGCCTTGCTCCCCTCTCCGGCTCCGGTGCTCGGCTCGCTTTACGGCGCAAACATCAAGAGCTGAAAGCAACAGCGAGAAGCCAAGAGCAGCAGCGAGAAGCCAAGAGCAACAGCAACAGCATTGGCTTTGGCTCTTGCTTCAGGCTCTTGATCTTCCGCTCTTGCGCCGTAAAGCGAGCCGAGCACCGCAGGAAAGAGGGGGAGCAAGGCGCGCCTGTCTGAGGGCCATGGATGGCCCGAGTTCGCGCCGGCCCCCTCTTTCCGAGGAGCGCAGGGTACCGACGCGGCTTCACCGCGGCGGCTCGTGTCCGGCGCAGTGGTCTTTGGTTACTTTCTCCCGACAATTCGTCTGGAA
>DATHOV010000432.1:0-7001 GCA_035484515.1 Lysobacteraceae bacterium | reverse complement strand
GGCGATGAAGGCGTTGCCTGCCGCTGGACTCGAAGGCGTCGAGAAGCTTCCGATCGAATAGCAGACCGTCGAGGGATTGCCCTGCACGACCGTCCAGCCAGGAACCGTGGTCACCGCTTTCCAGTCGCTCGTGCACTTGCCGGATTCCGCGCCCGGATCGACGATCAGGTTCGCGCTGGAGGCTGCGATGGCCGGTACGTTCGCGGCCAAACCTGCGGCGGCGATCAACAGGATCCTCGTGCACACGGCGCGCAGCTTCATCGATCACCTCGACAAGGGGATGCAGCGCGCGATGTTGGGCATCGATGGTTGCAGGTGGATGTAGGTTCGATGGCTCGCCGGTTGCGTTTGCGCGACGGATTTGCGCAACGGCGGATCGGAGCGCTGCGAGCGTCCGAAGATGCAGGATCGAAACGGCGTATGCCTGGATCGTGCAGGCGTCAGCCTGGCGGATGGCGTCAGGCTTCGAAGAAACGCACGCGCCGGGTGAGCGAGCAGGTCAGCTCGTAGGAGATCGTGCCGGCCGCGGCGGCGATTTCCTCGGCGGGAAGCCGCGGGCCCCAGAGCACGACCGGATCGCCCACGCGCGCCTGCGGAGCGCCGCGCAGATCGAGCGTCATCAGGTCCATCGAAACGCGGCCGACGATCGGTACGCGCGCATCGCCGCCCTGCACGCAACGCAGCAGGACCGGCGTACCCGACGGCACGCTGCGCGGATAGCCGTCGCCGTATCCGATCGCGGCCACGCCGATGTCCATGTCTTCGGGGCAGGTCCATGTCGCCGAATAGCCGATCGGTTCGCCCTTGCGCACGCGGTTGATCGCGATCAGGCGGGTGGCGAGCGTCATCGCCGGTCGCAGGCCGAAATCCGCGCCGGTCTTGCCGGGCACGACCGACAGGCCGTATAGGGCGCCGCCCGCACGCACCCAGTCGCGATGCGCCTGCGGCCAGCCGAGGATGGCGGCGGAATTCGACAGCGAACACGACTCGCCGGCGATGCCGTCGGCGGCATCGAACGCGGCGATCTGTGCCGGCGTCTGCCTGCCCTCGAAATCGTCCGAGCTGGCGAAGTGACTCATCAACAGGACTTCGGCGACCTGCGGCAGGGCCTGCAATCGCCTGCGTAGCTCGCTCGCGCGCCCGGGCGCGAAGCCGAGCCGGTGCATGCCGGTGTCGAGCTTCAGCCACACACGCAGCGGCGTGCGATCGGCAGGCATGCGTTCTGCATCGGATTCGAGCATCGCGAGCTGGCTGTCGTGGTGCACGACGGTATCGACATCGAGCGCGCGCAGCAGAGGCAGGTCGGCGCTGTCGTCCAGGCCCGACAGCAGCACGACGCGATTGGACAGGCCGACCGCGCGGATGCGCTCGGCGTCGGCCAGCGCCGCGACGCCGAACGCATCGGCGCCTGCCAGCGCCTGCGCGACGCGTTCGAGTCCATGTCCATAGCCATCGGCCTTGACCACGGCCATGACCTTGCTGCGCGGCGCGAGCGCACGCACGCGCGCGAGGTTGTGGCGCAGGGCGTCGAGATGGATCGTCGCGGAAGTGGGGCGTGACATCGCTTCAGTCTATCCGGGCGACGCGCTCAGGCGCAGCTGCTCACTCGAAGCTCCCCACACGATCCCGCGCCAGGTTGTCGAAGCGCGTGTACTCGCCGAAGAAGCGCAGGTCGACCTTGCCGGTCGGACCATTACGCTGCTTGGCGATGATGATCTCGGCGAGGCCCTTCTTGTCGAGGTCGGTCTTGTTGTAGACCTCGTCGCGGTAGATGAACAGGATCACGTCGGCGTCCTGTTCGATGCCGCCGGATTCGCGCAGGTCGGACATCACTGGCCGCTTGTCGGTGCGCGATTCGAGGCTGCGGTTGAGCTGCGAGAGCGCAAGCACCGGCACCTTGAGTTCCTTCGCCAGGCCCTTGAGGCTGCGCGAGATCTCGGCGATCTCGGTCGCGCGGTTCTCGTTCGTGCCCTGCACCTGCATGAGCTGCAGGTAGTCGACCACGATCAGGCCGAGGTCGTGGTCGCGCTTGAGTCGGCGCGCGCGGCCGCGCAGTTCGATCGGCGTCAGGCCCGGTTTGTCGTCGATGAAGATCTTGACCTCGGACAGCATGCGGATCGCGCTGTTGACGCGCGACCAGTCCTCGTCCTCGAGCTGGCCGGTGCGCAGGCGCTGGGCGTTGACGCGGCCCATCGAGGAAATGAGTCGGAACGCGAGCTGCGAGGCCGACATTTCCATCGAGAAGATCACGACGGCCTTTTTGGTCTTCAACGCGGCGTATTCGGCGATGTTCACCGCCAGCGCGGTCTTGCCCATCGAGGGTCGCGCGGCGAGGATGACCAGGTCGGTCGGCTGCAGGCCGGCAGTCATCTCGTCGAGATCGACGAAGCCGGTCGGCAGGCCGGTAACGCTGCCCTGGTTCTCGTAGCGCTCCTGCAGGACCTGGAAGGCATCCTTCATCGCCTCGCGCAGGGAGACGTATTCCTTGCGGCCGCGGTCGCCCATCTCGGCGATCTTGAACACGCGCTCCTCGGCTTTGTCGAGCACCTCGCGGATCGCGCTGTTGCCGGGCTGGAAGCCGTCGTTGACGATCTCGCTGCCCGCCTCGATGAGCTGGCGCAGCACCGCCTTCTCGCGCACGATCTCCGCGTAGGCGGCGATGTTCGCCGCGCTGGGCGTGGTACTGGCGAGTTCGATCAGGTAGGCGCCGCCGCCGATCTGCTCGGCCTGGCCGCTGGCGTCGAACCATTCGCCCAGGGTCACCACGTCGAAAGGCTTGTTCCTTGCAGACAGCCCGCAGATGGCCTCGTAGATCAGGCGATGGTCGCGGCGGTAGAAATCCTCGCTGGAGAGCTGGTCCGAGACGTGATCGAGCGCGTCGGGCGCGAGCATCAGCCCACCGATCACCGCCTGCTCGGCTTCGACCGAATGCGGCGGCACGCGCAGGGTTTCGATGCGGCTGTCGACAGACGCGCTCTGGCGCTCGTCGGTGCGGAAGCCCGGACGCGATGGCATGGAGGCAATGACCTGGTGTGCGGGGGAATGTCGGGTGATCATAGGTCCGAATCTCCACGGAGCGTTGCAGACAACTCTGTGGATAACCGGTGTGCATCTCACCAGGTGAGACGCAGGGCGGCGATGCGCGAAATTATTTTTTCCCCCGAAGTGCAAGGTCCGGGACCGCAAACGACGACGGACGCCGAGGCGTCCGTAGAAGCAGTGTGGCTACTCAGGCCACGGATGGCCTGACGACCAGACTGAAGCCCGGTCCGTCACAGGTTCGGCGACGCCGAACCTGTGATGCCGAAGTCGCGGCAGAGCCTGCCCCGGACTCGATCCGGGAATGCCCGATCCGATGCTTGATTGAGGCGGGGCTCAATCAAACAGACGAGGAAGCTTTGACCGAAGATCAGGCTTCCGGAACGACCGTCACCTTGACGACGCTCTCGACGTCCGCGTGCAGGTGCACGTGGATCTCGAACTCGCCCATGCGGCGGATCGGGCCTTCGCCCATCACCACTTCGCTCTTCGACAGCGGGAAGCCGGCGGCGGTGAAGGCCTCGGCGATGTCGCGCGGGCCGACCGAGCCGTACAGCTTGCCTTCGGTCGAGGCATTCGCCTTGATCGTCACGGCAGCGCCGTCGAGCTTGGCCTTGCGCTCTTCGGCGGCGGCGTGGATCGAGTTGGCCTTGGCCTCGTACTCGGCACGCTTGACCTCGAACTCGGCGACGTTCTTCGCGGTGGCGGGAACGGCCTTGCCGTAGGGAATCAGGAAGTTGCGGCCGTAACCTGGCTTCACATTGACCTTGTCGCCAAGGCCGCCGAGGTTCACGACTTTCTGCAGGAGGATCAGTTCCATTTCATTGCTCCGTCTTCGTTAGCGGCAATCAGTGTCCGCAACGTGGTGGCTGTCCGAGACAGGGATTTGGTAAGTGTCCAGCCGAAGTCCACTTTCGCAGACTTCGGAGGACGGCTTTCATTTGAAAGTCCGCACATGGATATGCGGGATCGCCAAGCGTGTACAGCAAAGGCCAATCAGATCAAAGCGATCTTGAAGAAACCCGCGCATGGACGCGCGTAAAACCAACTAACTACTGTGAGAATCACAGTAGGGGATCAGCGCCAGGAACCTTGCACGCTTGACCGCCGTCTGCAACTGGCGCTGATAGCGCGCCTTGGTGCCGGTGATGCGGCTCGGCACGATCTTGCCGGTTTCGGTCAGGTACTGGCGCAGGGTATTGAGATCCTTGTAGTCGATCTCGGTGATGCCCTCGGCGGTGAACTTGCAGAACTTGCGGCGGCGGAAGAACTTGGACACGGCTGGGCCTCCCGTTTTCGGCTTCGTCTTGGGCTTCATGCGTCGGCTCCCATGGCGCTTGCATCGAAGGACTCATCGCGACGCGGACGGTCACTGCGTTCCGGTCGATCGCCACGCTCACCCCGGTCGCTGCGCTCGCCCCTGTCGCCCCTGTCGCCGCGTTCGTTCTTCTCGTCCTTGCTCTTCATGATGAAGGACTGCTCGGTGTCGGCGCCTTCGCGGCCGATCACCATGTGACGCAGCACCGCATCGTTGAAGCGGAAGCCGTCGACCAGCTCGTTGAGCACCTTCTGTCCGCACTCGATGTTGATGAGCACGTAGTGGGCCTTGACGAGGTTTTCGATCGGATAGGCCAGCTGGCGACGGCCCCAGTCTTCCAGACGGTGGATCTTGCCGGCGCCCTCGCCGTTGTCGGCCTGGATGAGCGTCTTGTAGCGCTCGATCATCGCAGGCACCTGCTCGCTCTGGTCCGGATGGACCATGAACACGATTTCATAATGACGCATTGATTTTCCTTGTGGATTTCGGCCTCTCGGCCGGGCAGCCCCCCGTCGGTGCGGTGGGGCAAGGGTACGCCGAATGAACGACGTAGCCGCGCATTATGGCGGCTCGCGTCACTCGCCGCAACCTGGCGGCATTCGAGCATACGACGTCCTTAGGAAGCGCCTGCCCGCTGGGCGGCTGCCCTGTTCAGTGAGAGTCCCACGGCTTCCAGTCCGACGTGTCGACGTTGGCTGTGCCTTGCTCCGGGCTCGAGGATCTGTCCTGACGCGAAATGATCACGCGCGCCCATCCGGGATCGATAACTCCTTTCTGCAAGGCGCGAATCGCCGCGGCCCTGGCTTCGACCGACCGTCCCTGGAGACTGTAAAGTTCCGCCAGGTCCAGTGCGGCCTCGCCATCGGTGGCTGCGGCATCGGCCTTCGCGTAGGCATCGATCGCCTGGGCTGGCTGGTGGATGGATTCGTAGCCACGGGCCAGCACGACGTAGACTCTTTCGCTGGGCTGCAGGATCCCCTTCTGCAACCCTTCGTTCATCAATGCGACGCCGTCGCCCTCGCGCCCTTTCGTCCTGGAATACAGGTCGTACAAAGCCTCGTAACCATCGGCCGTGGTCAGCGCGCCGCGTCTGTGCGCATCCTCCAGCAGCGCCTGCACCTTGTCGACCTGCCTCGCTTGCTGGTAGATCGCGACGAGCTTCATGACCGCCGACGGGTCGTCCGGGTGCGCATGCAAGATCGTCTCCCCCACCTTGGCGGCGCGATCGTACTGTCTCAACTGGACGCAGCTGTCCATCAGCATCTGCTGCCAGGAAGGCTCGGCCTGCGAGGATTCGTCGAGGGCCTTCTGCAAGGCCTGAGCGGCAGCCGTGTAATCCCCCTTCATGTAGTACATGTGCCCACGCAAGCCGTCGTACTCGGGCCTGTCCTCCCGGGTTTCTGCGACCAGTCGCACCAGCGTCGCCAGGCCGGCATCGGGCTGTCCGAGGTCGATCTGGGCGTCGACGAGCTGACGCATCAAGGTGTACTGATCGTTGTTGGACAGGGCGTTCTCGTCCAGGCTCTTGCGGATGTATTCCACGCCTGCTGCGCCGTCGTGTTCGTCCAGATGGGCCTGGCCCAGGGCCGCGAAGACATGCGCGAGGTCGTAGGGGGTGGCCCTGCTGTCTGCAGCGAGCTTTTCGCCGAGAGCAATGGCTTCTGCATCGTGTCCGTAGTAGTTGATGAGATCCGTCAGCTGGACGAGAGGCTTGACCATGTGATCCGAAGCGGTAAGGCCCGGGTCCACACGCGTGGCATTCGGAAACAGCTTGACCGTTGGCAGATTCGTGTACGTCTTGCCAGGATGATCCTTCTCGTACTGCTTCTTGATCTCCAGATAGCGATCGTGCAGTTCCTGGGCCGTCGCGACCGCCGCAGGGACCATGGCGATCGCCATCGCGAGGCCGGCCATTTTCACCATTCGGGGTAATTGCATGGAGAGTCCTTGCGCTGGTCGATGGTTGATCATGAACCGCGCGGAATCCCCGTTCAATCATGCGGCGAGAGGCGGCCAGGCCGCCACGGCAGCCCCTGGCCGGCCGGCGCGGCCCAGGAGCACCTTGGCTCAATGCGACGCGGGTACCTGCTTGCGCGCCGCGATCCACCCGTCGATGTGCTTCTCCAGTACATCGAGCGGCACCGAGCCCGTCTCCAGCACCGCATCGTCGAAATCGCGCAGATCGAAGCGGTCGCCGAGCTCGTGCCGGGCTTTCGCGCGCAGCGCGGAGATCTTCATCTGCCCGATCTTGTAGGCCAACGCCTGGCCCGGATCGCCGATGTAGCGGTCGATCTCGTTGACGATGTCCTGGTCGGTCTTGGCCGCGTTTTCCTTGAAATAGGCGATCGCCTGCGCGCGGGTCCAGCCCATCGAGTGCATGCCGGTGTCGACCACCAGCCGCACCGCGCGCCACATCTCGTAGGTGAGCTGGCCGAAGCGATCGTAGGGGTCGTCGTACAGGCCCATGTCGTAGCCCAGCTGCTCCGAATACAGTGCCCAGCCTTCGCTGTAGGCGACGAAGTAGGCGGTCTTGCGGAACATCGGCTCGTCCGGCAGTTCGAGGGCGCGGGCGAACTGGAGGTGATGGCCCGGCACGGCCTCGTGCAGCGTCAGCGGCATCATCTCCCAGGTCGGCCGCACCTCG
>DATHOV010000431.1:0-8320 GCA_035484515.1 Lysobacteraceae bacterium | reverse complement strand
ATCAATACCGCGGGATTCATCTCCGGCTATCGCGGTTCGCCGCTCGGTGGTTTCGATCTGGAATTATGGAAGGCGAAGAAGCATCTAAAAGCGTCGAACATCGAATTCCAGCCGGGTTTGAACGAAGACCTCGGCGCGACGATGGTGTGGGGCACGCAGCAGGCGAATCTGTTTCCCGGCGCGAAGTACGACGGCGTGTTCGCGATGTGGTACGGCAAGGGCCCCGGCGTGGACCGCTGCGGCGACGTGTTCAAGCACGGCAACGCGGCCGGCACCTCGAAGTTCGGCGGCGTGCTGGCGCTCGCGGCCGACGACCATGCCTGCCGCTCCTCGACGCTGCCGCATGGCAGCGAGCTCGAGTTCGTGTCCGCGATGATGCCGGTGCTCAACCCCGCCGGCGTGCAGGACATCCTCGACATGGGCCTGATGGGCTGGGCGATGTCGCGCTTCACCGGGCGCTGGGTGGGTTTCAAGACGATCGCGGAAACGGTCGAGTCGTCGGCTTCGGTGATCGTCGATCCGCACCAGCTCGACATCGTCATTCCAACAGATTTCGAGCTGCCGCCAGGCGGGCTCAACATCCGCTGGCCGGATCCGCCGCTGAACCAGGAGATGCGTCTGCACCAGTACGGCGTGCGTGCGGCCGAAGCATTCGCGCGAGCTAATCGCATCGACCGCATCGTGCTCGATTCGCCGAAGGCGCGGCTGGGCATCGTGACCACGGGCAAGAGTTACCTCGACGTGCTGCAGGCGCTCGAATACCTCGGCATCGACCGCAGGGCCGTCGCCGACATCGGCATCCGCGTCTACAAGATCGGCATGACCTGGCCGCTGGAGCCGGTCGGCATCCGCGCGTTCGCGCATGGGCTCGAGGACATCGTGATCGTCGAGGAGAAACGAAGCTTCATCGAGTCGCAGATGAAGGAGCACATGTACAACTGGCCGCACGCGACGCGCCCGAGTGTGGTCGGCAAGTACGACGAGGCCGGCGAGTGGATCCTGCCATCGACGAATGAGCTGACGCCCGCGCGCATCGCGCGCGTGATCGCCAAGCGGCTCGCGCGCTTCTTCACGAGTCCGATGATCGAGGAACGACTGCAGTGGATCGCCGCAAAGGAAGCCGAGCTGGCGCTGCCGCGCGCCAATTTCCCGCGTGTGCCGCACTACTGCGCGGGCTGTCCGCACAACACCTCGACCGCGGTGCCGGAAGGTTCGCGCGCGCTCGGCGGCATCGGCTGCCACTACATGGTCACCTGGATGGACCGCCGTACCGACACCTTCACCCAGATGGGCGGCGAAGGCGTGACCTGGTGCGGGCAGGCGCCGTTCACCGAAACGCAGCACGTGTTCCAGAACCTCGGCGACGGCACCTACTTCCATTCCGGCTCGCTCGCGATCCGGCAGGCGGTCGCGGCCAAGGTGAACATCACCTACAAGATCCTCTACAACGATGCGGTCGCGATGACCGGCGGACAGCCTGTCGACGGCACGCTGACGGTGCCCGATATAGCCCACCAAGTACGCAGCGAGGGCGTCGACACCATCGTCGTGTTGAGCGACGACATCCGCAAGTGGAAGAACCGGCGCGACCTGTTCCCGCACGGCGTGGAATACTTCGATCGCAGCGAACTGGAGACGACCCAGAAGCGCCTGCGCGAGGTCAAGGGCGTCACGGTGCTGCTCTACGACCAGACCTGCGCGACCGAGAAGCGTCGCCGCCGCAAGCGTGGCAAGATTCCCGATCCGAACAAGCGCGCGGTGATCAACTCGCTGGTCTGCGAGGGCTGCGGCGACTGCGGCGAGAAATCGTTCTGCGTGGCGGTACTGCCGAAGGAAACCGAGTTCGGGCGCAAGCGCGAGATCGACCAGAGCGCGTGCAACAAGGACTTCAGCTGCGTGAAGGGCTTCTGCCCGAGCTTCGTCACCATCGAGGGCGGTGCTCTGCGCAGGGGCAGCAGTGCGGTGTCGTCGAAGGAAGCGATCGCCGGGCGCCTCGACGATCTGCCGATGCCGACGTTCAAGTCGAGCCTCGAGCAGCCCTGGAATATCCTGATCACCGGAGTCGGTGGTACCGGCGTGGTCACGATCGGGGCCCTGCTCGGCATGGCCGGTCACCTCGAGAACAAGGGCGCGAGCGTGCTCGACCAGACCGGCCTCGCGCAGAAGGGCGGCGCGGTGACCACGCACGTACGCATCGCGAATTCGCCCGACGACATCCACGCGGTGCGCATCGCCGCTGGCGAGGCCGACCTCGTGCTCGGCTGCGACATGGTCGTGGTCAACGACTACTGGGCGCTGTCGAAGATCCGCGCCGACCGCACCACGGTCGTGCTCAATACCTACGAGGCGATGCCGGGCACGTTCACGATGCACCCGGACATGCAGTTCCCCGCCGACGGCATCGTCGCCGCGGTGCGTACCGCGCTCGAAGGCGCAGAACCCATGCGCGTCGATGCGAGCGAGCTGGCCAACGCGCTGTTCGGCGATGCGATCGCGACGAACCTGTTCATGCTCGGCTTCGCGTGGCAGCAGGGTCTGGTACCGGTATCGCTCGATGCGCTGCTGCGCGCGATCGAGCTTAACGGTGCGTCTGTGAAGATGAACAAGGAAGCATTCGCCTGGGGGCGCCTTGCGGCGATCGATCCGGGCGCGGTGCGCGTGGCGGCTGGCTTGAAGTCGGACGTGCAGGCGCTAGCTGATCCGGTGCCGCGCACGCTTTCGGGTACCCAGGTGGCGTACCTTCCGCTCGACGATGCGCGGATTTCGCACAACCTCGACGAGTCGATATCGCGCCGCGAAATCTTCCTCACCGGCTATCAGGATGCGGCCTACGCGAAGCGCTATCGCGCGCTCGTGGACAAGGTGCGCGCAAGCGAAGCGGCGCAGGTGCCGGGCTCGACGAAGCTCACCGAGGCGGTCGCACGCTATGCGTTCAAGCTGATGGCGTACAAGGACGAGTACGAGGTCGCACGGCTGTACACGTCCGGCGATTTCCAGCGTCGCGTCGCGCAGCAGTTCGAGGGCGACTACAAGCTCAAGTTCCACCTTGCCCCGCCGTTGTTCTCGAAGAAGGACGCTGAGGGCCATCTGATCAAGAAGGAATACGGACCCTGGATGATGAAGGCCTTCGGTCTGCTCGCGAAGCTGAAGTTCCTGCGCGGTGGGACGTTCGACATCTTCGGCCGCACCGAGGAGCGCCGCATCGAGCGCAGACTCATCGAGGATTATTTCTCCGATATCGAAACTCTGCTGAAGGGGCTGTCGCCCGACAAGGTAGCGCTCGCGGTCGAGATCGCAAGCATGCCAGAGCGCATCCGCGGCTACGGGCACGTCAAGGAGAAACATCTCGCCGAGGCGTTGCCGAAATGGAAGGCGCTGATGCAGCAATGGCGCGAAGGCCCTCCCCTGCGCAAGGCGGCCTGAACCGGCCGCCGCATGGTCACAACGAGTCGGTTGTCCAAGACTTCTCCGAATCGCGATACTCTCTAGCCTTTCCGACCGATCGATCGGTGCGACCCATGTCCGATCTACGCAACCTGTTGCTCGACTGCCGCTCTGCATTGCGTCGTTCCAATCGCAAGTTCGAGGACGATCCGCTGCGCGAGAAGATCGACGAGGCGCTCAACGAACTCGGCAAGGACGACGACGAGGACGAGCTGGCCGAGCCGGAAACGCGCACAGCACAACAGGTGGCCTATGCGTGGCAGATCGCCACGCGCAGCGTGAAGCTCACCCACCCCGATCTATACGAGAAACTTTCGCGGCGGGTGCGCGACATGCTCGACGCCGACGTGCTGCAGGACCCGGCCAACGAGTTCATCAAGCTGGAAGCACGCATGGAAAGCGCGGCTGCAGCCGAGCAGGCTGCCGTAAAGGAACTCGCCGACTTGCGCCAGGCGCTTGCCGATGCGGTGCCGCTCACCGGACGCGACGCGATCGGCAGCGACGCCGAATGCGCGCAGCGGCGCGTGCAGATGCTCGTCAAGTCAGCCTCGCAGGGCATCGGTTTGCCCAAGCCGGTCAGCGACGATCCGCACGACATGATGCATACCCGCGAGGAACTGCAGGCGGTCGCACAGGGGCGTCGTGCGCTCAGTCGCTGGGAGCGCTCATGGTGCCTCGCCGAGGCGCTGGTCATGAGCGACATGAACGCCACGCAGCTCAAGAAACTCAAGGACATCGACCTGGTGAAGATGGTTCTCGCGGGCACCGCATCATCCGCGCCGATGCAGCCGACCTCGGCTTCGAAAGCGAAATAATCGCTTCGCCTATTTCGGCAGGCGTGTGTGCACTGCGTCGAACAAGGCTTCGAGGCCGGAATGCGTGCCGCGGATCGACGCGACAACCGCGGTAGCCCACTTGAAATAGTCTGCAATGCGTTCGTGCGACCAGTCGGTTGGCGGGCAATCGGCCATGCCGCGCAGGTTGGCTATCTTGTCGGCCAGCTTGACCAGTTCCGCCCCGTGCGGCAGAGGCGCGGCGTGTTCGATCTGCAGGCGCTTGCGTTTGCCTTTCGGAAGGGTCTTGTTGTCGGTTACCGCATCGACGTATGCCAGCACCGTGTCGCCGAAACCCTCGCGTATAAGCGGCCTCACTTCGCGTGCAAGCGCGTCGTCGCACGCCATGCCACCATCAAGCCGATCAACACCAGCGCACTGGCCAGCCAGAACGTGGTGCCGACCCAGGGGTTGTTGGGGCGCGTGCTCGCAATCGTCGCGAACGTGCGCGTGAACACGAAGGGCGCGATGATCCCGGCGATGCTTTGCAGGCTGCCGATCGCGCCCTGCAGGCGGCCCTGCTCCATCGGGCTGACGTGGTGGGTCATGATCGCCTGCGCGGCCGGCTGCGACAGTCCCCACAGAGCGGAGACCGGCATTGCTGCCCAGAACCAGTAGCCGGTGGGTGCAAAGCCGTACAGCGCGAAACCTAGCGAGCCGCAGGCCAGTCCGATCAACAGCGTCTTGCGCTCGCCGAAGGTCTTGATGAAGCGCTTGATCAGGCCACCCTGCACGACGGCCGCGAGTACGCCGACGATCGCGAGGGTCCAGCCCACCATGTCCGATTTCCAGCCAAAGCGGTAATCCGCATACAGCACGAAGGTACTCGGATAGACCACGTGCGCGAGGAACATCAGCAGCAGCACGCTCGCCAGTCCGAACAGCTCATGATGCCCGCGCAACAGGCGCAGCGACGCCATCGGATTCGCCCTCGCCCACGAGAACGCTGAGCGCCGTTCCGGCGGCAGCGATTCGGGCAGCACGAACAAGCCGTAGCAGAAATTCGTCAGGCTCAGCCCCGCCGCAATCCAGAACGGCAGACGCGGATGCACCACGCCGAGCCAGCCACCGAACGCCGGTGCGACCACGAAACCGATGCCGAAGGCCATGCCGATCATGCCGAATGCCTGCGCGCGCTTTTCCGGCGGCGTGACGTCGGCGATGTAGGCGCTGGCCGTGGAGAAACTCGCCGCGGTAATACCGGAGATGATCCGGCCGATGAACAGCAGCGGCAGGGTGTTGACCATGGCCATGAACAGGAAGTCCACGCCCACGCCCAGGTTCGACAGCAGGATCACCGGCCGCCGGCCGAAGTGGTCCGACAGTGCGCCCTGGATTGGCGAGCAGACGAACTGCATCAGCATGAATACGGTCGCGAACCAGCCGTACCACATCGCGGCCTTCGACACGTCGCCGCCAAGGAAGCCGGCGATCAGATGCGGCAGCACCGGGATGATCATTCCAAACGCGAGGATATCCAGCAGCGCGGTGATAAAGATGAAGGCGACCGCCGCCTTACGTACCGTCACGCCGGTCGGCGCTCCATCGAGCACCGCATCGATCGGCGGCAGGTCGTCAACGGGCGGATTCGACAACACAGTTTGCAATGCCGACTCTTCGGCGGGCGGATCAGGCTGCGTCACTGTGGACTCCGTAGCCGGCACCTGTCCGGCGGACGGCGCAGTTTAGCGCAGCGGCGTTATCGCAAGGTCATGCCCGCTTCTCGATTCCGATCTGCAAATGGCGCGTCGTTTGTCTCAG
Source organism: Lysobacteraceae bacterium (assembly GCA_035484515.1). Taxonomy (GTDB): domain Bacteria; phylum Pseudomonadota; class Gammaproteobacteria; order Xanthomonadales; family Xanthomonadaceae; genus SZAS-103. Next base: position 2,282 of record DATHOV010000431.1, on the reverse strand, counting down.
CGCCCCGGACCGACATCGATGAATTGCAGGAACTCCGCGCGGGTGCGCGCGTCCTCGCGGAAGGTGCCGAGCATCTTCGAGGTCACCATGCTCACGCCGCGCTTGTGGATGCCGCGCGTGGTCATGCACTCGTGCGCACCCTCGATCACCACGCCGACGCCGCGCGGCTTGAGCACCGATTCGATGCAGCTGGCGATCTGCGAGGTCATCTTCTCCTGCACCTGGAAGCGACGCGCGAACGTCTCGACCACGCGCGCGAGCTTGCTGATGCCGACGACCTTGCCGTCCGGCAGGTAGCCGACGTGCGCCTTGCCGATGATCGGCGCCATATGGTGTTCGCAATGCGATTCGAACTCGATGTCGCGCAACACGATCAGCTCGTCGTAACCGCAGACTTCCTCGAAGGTGCGCGCGAGGTATTCGTGCGGATCCTCGCCGTAACCGGCGAACCAGTCGCGATAGGCCTTGACCACGCGCCGCGGCGTGTCGAGCAGGCCTTCGCGTTGCGGGTTCTCGCCGGCCCAGCGCAGCAGGGTGCGCACCGCGTCCTCGGCCTGTTCGCGGCTCACTTCGGTCGCATCGGATGGCTTATCAGGAACCGACATCGGGTTTCTCCAGCATGGACATCGCATGCTACGCCAGCGCGTGGTGATTGCGCCGCGAATGCTGTGCAAAGGCCATGGGATGAATCGTTCCGGATTCAGGCCCGGTGGCGACGGGACGGCGGCGGCGCCGTGGTTTCCTGACGACGCACGGGCCTGGCGTCGAGCGGCGCCAGCATCCAGTGCAGGGCCACGAGTTTGCCGCCCCGGGTGGGCCGCGTGTCCAGCAACAGGTTTGCAAGGCGTTGAAGCAGGCGATTGATCTCCGCAAGATCATCGGACTCGACCCAGCCCCGCAGCCGCGCCGCCCACAACTCGCGCCTGGGTCCTTCCACGACGGTCCCGGACTCGGCCAGCGCGCGCAGGAAATCGCGCTGGGCGAGTCGCGACATGCTCGTCGCGACTTTCGCCACCGATTTCGCATTCGCGGTTGCGCCCGGCTTGTAGCGCAGCCGCAGCGATTCGCCGGCGGGAACCGCCAGGTGGTAGCTGCGGCCGTTCGCGCCAGCGCGCTCTTCGAGCAGGCCACCGCGGACCAATGCGTGCAAGTGGTAGTACAGGCCATCGGCCGACCGGCCAAGCTGCACGGCAAGCTCCGCAACCGTGGCCGCGCCACCAAGTGCCTGGATCGCGGTCACCAGCTCTACCCGGATCGGCGTGGCGAACACCGCGATCTTTTTTGGATCCTCGACGATCCCGCTCGCCTTCTTCTGTGCCATCGGTTGGGTTGCCTCTGTTGAAAATAGTGCATATTCTTCAACATACCGGCGTTCGCCGCAATCGCTGCATCGAGGCCGACAACACGCCAAAGGAGTCGATCATGTTGCGCCCCATCACGCTGTCCCTGCTGTCGCTCGCCATCGCCTCGACCTGCCACGCCAGCGATGCAGTCGGAATCTTCGCGCGAGCCAAGGCCGCGAGCGGCGGCGCGCACTGGGATGCGATCGGCAGCTGGCGTGCCGACGGCACCGCAAGCACCGGCGGCATGAGCGGCGCCTTCCAGGTCACCGTGGACGCACGCACTGGCCGCTCCGCCGATGCGTACCAGATCGGCCCAGTCGAAGGCGCCGACGGCTTCGACGGCAAGCAGTCCTGGCGGCGCGATCCGGGCGGCGAAGTCGCGGCGCTCGATGCTCCGGAGGCCTTGCGCCGCGCGCACAGCGACGCGTGGGTGAGCGCGCACGGCTACTGGTATCCGCAGCGCATGCCGGGGAACTCGGGCGAAGTGACCTCGAAGATGCTCGATGGTAAGCGCTACGTCGTCGTCGTCGCGACGCCGCAGGGCGGCGATCCGGTCACCCTCTGGTTCGCGAATGACACCGGCCTGCTCGCGCGCGTGCAGGAGCCGCAGGGCAGCAGTGTCGCGACGACGGTGTACGACGATTACCGGCTGGTCGACGGCGTGCGCATCCCCTTCCGCGCGATGATCGACGTGACCGACGCAGCGGGCCGCACCGATCCGCGCGATCGCAGCGAGGTGCGTTTCGAGCACGTCGCGTTGAACGTACCGATTGTCGACGCCGATTTCGCGATGCCGAAGATGGTCGCGACCGCACGCATCGACAATCAGGATGGCAAGACCGCGATTCCGTTCGACCTCGTCAACAACCACATCTACGTCGACGGCCGCGTCGATGGCAAGCCTGCACGCTTCATGGTCGATACCGGCGGCACCAACCT
>DATHOV010000430.1:0-15067 GCA_035484515.1 Lysobacteraceae bacterium | reverse complement strand
CCTGCACGATGCGCGGTGCTTCGCCGGGTGGCGCCAGTTCAAGCGCGGTCAGCGGCCCGCCCCAGACGCAGCCGGTGTCGATCGCGTGGACGCCGCCAGCGATCATCAATCCCAGTGTGCTCCAGTGTCCGCAGACGATGCGCAGGTCGCGCGCGACCATGCCGGGCACCGAGAACCATGGATACAGTCCCGGCAATTGCGTGCCCGGCGCGCCTTTCACGTCGAACGCGATGCGCCCGCGCGGCGTGCAATAACGCAGGCGCGTGAACACGTTGATGATCGCGCGGTCGCGGTCCATGCCCTTGAGCTTCGGCGACCATGCCGGCCGGTCGCCGTACATGTTGCGCAGCAGCTTGTCGCGATCGTGGTCGTGCAGGCGCGCCTCGACTTCGCGCGCACGCGCTTCGGCGATCGGAATCGTCCACTTCGGCATCAGGCCTGCGTGCAGCATGCACCAGCCGTTCGCGCGATCGACGTGCATCAAGCCGAGCGAGCCCAGCCATCCGAGCAGTTTTTCGCGATCGTGCGCGAACAGTACGCCCTGCAGGTCGGGATTGACCTTGCGCTGGTCCGCTTCGCGCCGCTGCGCGATCGACAGCAGCGACAGGTCGTGGTTGCCGAGCACCACCGTGCTGTGGATCGACAGCGAGTGCACCAGGCGCAGCGTCTGCAGCGACTGACCGCCGCGGTTGACGAGATCGCCGCAGAACCACAGGCGGTCGCGCGTGGGATCGAAACGGATCTTGTCGAGCAATCGCCGCGTGGGGTCGTAGCAGCCCTGCAGGTCGCCGATCGCCCAGGTGGTCATCAGTGCAGCGTGCGCGGCACGGCGAGCGTAAAGGCGGGGATTGGGGCCTCGAAGCGGGTGCCGTCGTCGGCGAGCATGCCGTAGCTGCCCTGCATGGTGCCGACGCTGGTCTCGAGCACCGCGCCGGAGGTGTATTCGAAGCGCTCGCCCGGACGCAGCCAGGGTTGCTCGCCGACCACGCCGTCGCCACGCACTTCCTCGACGCGACCGTTCGCGTCGGTGATGATCCAGTGGCGGTCGAGCAGGCGCGCGGCGATCCTGCCGGTGTTGCGGATGCCGATGGTGTAGGCGAACACGTACTTGTCCTCGCCCGGGCGCGATTGCTCGTCGAGGAAGCGCGTGGTGATCTCGATTTCGAAGGCGTAGACGGACTCGTTCATGGGTCCATTTTACGGCATCGCTGTCGATTGCTGGTGATGGCGTGCGAGATGGTTGGCTAGCGCGACGAAGCCGGCAACCTCCACTTCCTCGGCGCGCGCCGACGGGCGGATGCCGGCCGCCTCGATGGCCCCGGCATCGCACAGTGCGGACAGGGCATTGCGCAGGGTCTTGCGGCGCTGGCCGAAGGCGTCGCGCACGACACGGGCGAACAGGGCACGATCGGCGATGCCGATGGTTTCCGGCGCGCGCGGCAGCAGCCGGACGACTGCCGAATCGACCTGCGGCGGCGGCCTGAACGCGGCGGGCGGCACGTCGAACAGGGGCACGACCTCGCAGGAGGCCTGCAGCATCACGCTCAGCCGTCCGTAGACCTTGCCGCCAGGCGATGCGGCCATGCGGTCGACCACTTCCTTCTGCAGCATGAAGTGCATGTCACGGATGACCGCAGCGTGGTCGAGGGCGTGGAACAGGATCGGCGAGGAGATGTTGTAGGGCAGGTTGCCGACCAGACGCAACGTGCCTTCGCCGGCGAGCCGGGTGAAGTCGACCTTGAGCACGTCGGAATGGATCACTTCGAGTTTGCCGTCGTGTTCGCCGATGGCGCGCAGCGGCTCGATCAGGTCGCGGTCGAGTTCGATTACGGTCAGCGTGCCGTGGCGGCGCAGAAGGGGCAGGGTCAGCGCACCCTGGCCCGGACCGATCTCGACCAGACGATCGCCGGGCCGCGGATCGACCGCGCGCACGATGCGCTCGATGATGCCGGCGTCGTGCAGGAAGTGCTGGCCGAAATGCTTCTTCGGCGCGTGGCGTGGCTCAGCCATGCGGTCCGACGTGCATCGGCATCTGCACCGGCTCGGCAATGCGCATGGCGTCGATGCTGTGCGGCAGGTAGGCCGCGTAGAAGCCAAGCAGGGCGAGAACGATGGCGCAGACGATCACCCAGCGGCCGCGCGCGCGTGCGGCGTCCCCGCGCAGCACGCGGGTATCGCCAAGTACCCAGCCACCCGGCGGCGGATACTGACCGGCATCGAAGATCCGTCGCGCATAGCGCACGGTGTAGACTGCCACCGCGAGCAGCAGGACGCTCAGGCCGTAGCAGAGCCCGAACATGCGATGCAGCACGACATAGGCGTTGTCGTGCTGTATCCAGTATCTGAACAGCAGCCAGAGCGTGGCCGCCGCAACGGCCACGGCTATCGCCCAACGTTGCATTTCGCGAACCTGCTGCGGGTCGCTGCGCAGGATCTCGGGTGCTTCGCCCGCCGGCTGCTGGTCGTCTTCGGGAGCCTTGTCGTCGCTCATCTTTCGGTCGAATCCCCGGTGCGGGCCGCTTGTGCCATCGCAGTGGCGACCGCGATCGCATGCAGCAGGCTGGATGGATCGGCGAGGCCGCGGCCAGCCAGTTCGAGCGCCGTGCCGTGATCCACCGCCACCCGCGGATACGGCAGTCCGAGGGTGATGTTCACCGCGTCCTCGAACCCGGCGTATTTGAGCACAGGCAGGCCCTGGTCGTGGTACATCGCGAGCACCGCGTCGCAGCCCTGCAACTGGCGGGGGAGGAAAGCGGTGTCGGCCGGCAACGGGCCGAGCAGGTGCATGCCTTCGCTGCGCAACTGTTCGAGCACCGGAGCGATGACCTCGATTTCCTCGCGCCCCAGGTAGCCTGCCTCGCCGGCATGCGGGTTCAGGCCGAGCACCGCGATGCGCGGGTGGGAGATGGCGAAGCGCTGTCGCAGCGCCGCAACGAGGATGCGCAGGGTGCGTGTCAGGCCGTCGCGGGTGATCGCATCGGGCACCTTGCGCAAGGGCAGGTGGGTGGTGGCGAGGGCGACGCGCAGGGGCCTGGACGACACGCTGGCCAGCATCATCACCACCTCGCAGCCGGCTTGCGCGGCGAGCAGTTCGGTGGTGCCGCTGTAGGCGATGCCGGCGGCATTGATCGCGGCCTTGTGGACGGGTCCGGTCACCAGCGCATCGGCCAGCCCATCCAGGCAATGGCGCGCGCCGAGCAGCAGGGCGTCGATCACGCTGCGGGCATTGACCGGATCGGGTGTGCCGAACAGGGTCGATTCGGGCTGCGGTAGCGGTAGCACGGCCAGTTCGCCGATGCCGGCGTCGGCATCGGGGTCGCGCAGCCGCAAGGGCAGGCCGATGGCGTGCGCCGCCTTGAGAAGCGTATCCGGATCGGCCAGGACAACGATCCTGGCAGCATGCGGCTGTTGCGCGATCCGCACGCAGAGCTCGGGACCGACCCCTGCCGGTTCCCCGGGCACCAGGGCCAGCCGAGGGCGCATGCCGATCAGGTCTTGTCGGTCAGACGGACGTCCACGTAGGCTTCCGAGCGCATCTGCCGCAGGAAGGTGTCGTACTCGTCCTGCGACTTGCGGTGGACGATCGCTTCCCGCGCCGCTGCGCGCGCGGCCTGCGCGCTCTCGTCGGTCAGGCGGGTACCCAGGCGTTTGATGATGTGCCAGCCGACGTCGCTCTGGAACGGCTGCGATATCTCGCCATCCTTGAGTTGCTGGATCTGGGTAGCCACTGCCGAGCCCCAGCCGTCGACCGGGAACCAGCCCATGTCGCCGCCCTTGGAGTTCGTCGTCGTATCCTCGGATTCCTTCTTCGCCAGATCGCCGAAGTCCGCGCCGGCGGCGAGCTGGGCGCGCAAGTCAGCGATCCGGGCCTTGGCCTGCTCGTTGGTCACGCTGCCGCCGAACCTCACCATCATGTCCAGCGCGTGGTACTCGGCGACCTGTTGCGGGGCAGTCTGGCCGGCCTGACGGACTTCCACCAGCTTGAGCAGCTGGAAGCCGCTGGCGCCGCGGATCGGCTGGGTGACCTGGCCGGGTTTCATCGACTTGATGACGTCGGTGAACGCCGGCGGCACTTCATCCATGCTGCGCCAGCCGAGGTCGCCGCCTTCGAGCGCGTTCTGGCTGTCGGAGTAGCGGATCGCGGCGGCGGAGAAGTCCATCTTGCCCTGGTCGATGAGATCCTTGACGCCCTGGATCTTGGCCAGCGCGGTCTTGATCTGATCCGGCGTGGCCCCTTCCGGAATGGAAACGAGGATGTGCGCGAGGTGGATCTGCGGACCACCGGCACGCTCGGTCGCCAGTTCGTTGTCGACTTCGGTGTCGCTCACGGCGACCTGGCTTTCGATCACCTTCTGCTGCAGTTTCTGGACGGTGATCTCATCGCGTACCGACTTGCGGAATTCGTCGTAGCTCATCCCGTCGGCGGCGGCCTTCTCCAGCAGTTGCTGCAGGGTCATCTTGTTCTGCTCGGCGACACGGGCGATGCTCTGATCCACTTCGGCATCCGTGGTCTTGATCCCGGAATCCGCTGCGCGCGCGAGCTGAAGGTGCTCGAGCACCAGGCGCTCCACCACCTGCTTCTGCAACACGTCCTCGGGCGGCAACTGGTTCTCGTGGCCGGCGAACTGCGACTTGACGTTCCGTTCGGCCTGGTCCAGTTCGCTCTTCAGGACGACGTCATCGTCCACGACCGCTACGATGCGGTCGATCTGGGAGGTTTGCGAGGCGGTCTGGGCACGCGAGTAAGGCGCGATGGCGAGCAGGGGCAGGGACAGCAGCAACGCGATGATCGTTTTCGTCATGGAACAAGAGTCTCCGGCTCGCCCGGCAGGCGAGTAGTAGGCGGCGATTTAGCGTGAATAGCCAAGAATATCATGGTCGAGCACGTTGCTCGTGTCGCGGCCGAGCGAGCCGATGCCCTTGAGATCGAGCTCGACGAACACGGCCGTGTCCTTCTCGCCTGCTGTGTTGCGGATGTAGTTGCGGACGTACGTGCGCACGGCCATGCAGCAGTCCTCCCACTCCACGCCAGCCAGCCCCTCAAGCGTACTCCGGTCAAGCAGCGAATAGTCCCAGGCGCCCACCAGCCGCCAGTTTTCGTTCAGCGGATAGACGAACGAGGTGTCCGCTTCACGCACCAGGTCGCGCCGGTAGCGGTATGCCGCGTTGATCACGCCACTCTGGCCGAACTTGTACTGGCCGTGGATCGCGGCCAGGTCGGTCTGGCTGTTGTTCGGGTCGTAGAGGTTTTCGGTGCCGATCGTCCAGTGGTCGTCGAGCGCGACGTCGTTGTCGAGCACGTAGTCGGTGCCGGAAATGTCGAGGTAGGGCTGGCCGGGCAATTGCACGCGCGGCGCCTGGAAATAATGGATCTGGCCGAAACTGGTGGTCAGCCATTCGCGGCCGTCGTCCGCGTCGAGCAGGCGCGTCGTGACGGCGGCGGTGAGCTGGTTCGCGTCGGACTGACGATCGGCGCCGGGGAAGCTGTTGGTGCGGAACAGTTGCTGGAAGGCGTAGGTGTAATCCTGGGTGTCGAAGATCGGGATGTCGTCCTGGTTGCGGTAAGGCACGTACAGGTAGAACAGCCGGGGCTCGAGCGTGTTGACGAAGTCGTGCCCGAACAGGGTCGTGTCGCGCTCGAAATAGGCACCGGCATCGAAGTCGAGGATCGGCAGGCCGCGGGTGGGACTGGTGTTGCCCCCGGGGACCACGGGCTGGTCGAGGTTGTAGGTCGTGTAGCGATAGCCCACTTCGGGTCGCACATACCATGCAGCGTGATCGAAGGGCAGCGCGATGTAGGGGTACAGGTCCACGCGCGTGCCGCCGGGCAGCACTGACTGATCGAAGCGCACCGCCTCGCTCTTGAAGCCCACCTCGAAATGGTCCGCCAACGGCTGGTCCCAGCGGAACCACACGTCCGGCAGGCGACGATAGGGTTCCTCCGACTCGACCAGGCTCGGGTCGGATATCTGCCAGCCTTGCACGTACAGGCCTGCGGACCAGTACCGTCCCCGCCCGTACAGGCCGGCTGTGCTCGCCAGGAAGCCGATGGCGGTGGCGAAGGATTCCTGGCTGAAGTCCTGCAGATAGGCCGGATCGCTGACGTGATTGATGTCGACGCTCGTGTACCAGTTGGACGTCAGGCTGTATGTCGACTTGATGTCGAGCGAACCGCGATCCGTATGGGTCTCGGCGTCATCCGGCAGCCAGGTCGCATCGATGCTGCCTTTGCTGCCCGCCGTCAGGTAGCGGAATTCGCCGTCGAGCATCAGTCCGCGGTCGCCGAAGTACTGCCCGGTGAAGGTCGCGTCGTAGTTGGGCGCGAGATTGAGGTAGTACGGCAGGGTCAGCATGAAACCGCTGTGGCCGGACGCAGCGAAGCCGGGTTCCAGGAAGCCGCTCTTGCGCTCGTTGTCGAGCGAGAAGGTGAACCACGGCAGGTACATCACCGGCACGTTGCCGATCTTCACGGTCGCGCCATGCGCCGTGCCGACATCGGTGGTGCGGTTCATGTCGATCTGGTTGCCGTGGATCTCCCACTTGCGATTGTCCGGGTCGCAGGTGGACCAGGTCGCGTCCATGAAGGTTTCGTTGTCGCCCACGATCTTGCCGTGGTCGCCCTTGCCGTTGCCGCGCGCGTCCCGCAACTGGTACTGGAGCGGGTGGTCGATCGTGGTTATGGTGGTGATGTCCTTGTTGCGGTCGCCGTCCGCACGGTCGGCGGTCAGGCGCACGGTATTGTCCTGGTACTTCACCGAACCGACCGCAGACCACGTCTCCTGGTCGTGCTCGTAGGTGATCTGGTCGGCGAATACCCACTGGTCGGCATGCCGCATCTCGACGTTGCCCTCGAAGATGCTGGTGCCGACCTTGCTCAGGTCGGCGAGGTCGGCCTGCACGTCGGCGGGAGCCGTCGGCCGGTCCGATGTCCTGCCGACGGGCGCCACTCCGGGAAACTCGGGCACGGCATCGCCGCGGCAGAGGGCATACATGTCCTCCGGAAGCTTGAGCGCGGGGTTCTTGTGCCTGGAGGACTCGCCCGGGACGGTACTCGCATGGGCAATGGTCAGCAGCCCGAAGGCCAGAGCTAGCGGCAGCAGACGAAGGCTAGGACGCAATGGACATCTCCGCGGGCAAAAACCGTCGATCGCAGGCGCAAACCCCATGCAGGGGTGGGCCATGCGTACGCGACAGCGCTCTAGATTGCCGGAATCAGGGGAAGGAGGCGAGTGCGAATCGCGTGAAAATGTTCAGGAAACCTGTTGTTGGTTGTTGAGAAACACCCTGCCGACTTCCTTCATTCGTGCATCGCCGCGACGTGAGCGACGCTGCACTCGCGCAGGGCCTGCATGCTGTAGCCGCCTTCGAGCAGGGACACCACGCGTCCTTCGGCATGGCGATCGGCCAGCGCGCGAAGTTCCGCGGTCAGCCAGCCGAAGTCCGCGGCCTCGGCATCGATCTGTGCGAGCGGGTCGAGCCGGTGCGCATCGAAGCCTGCGGAGACCAACAGCAGTTGCGGACGGAAGGCGTCGATCGCGGGCAACAGCACGTCGGACCATGCGGTACGGAACGCCACGCCGTTCGCGCGCGGCGGCAGCGGTGCGTTGTGGATGTTTCCGACGCCGTGTTCGCTGGCTGCGCCGGTGCCCGGATACAGGGGCGACTGGTGCGAGGACAGGTATTGCACGCGCCGATCGGCGGCGAAGATGTCCTGCGTACCATTGCCGTGGTGCACGTCGAAGTCGGCGATCGACACGCGCGCCAGACCGTGCGCCGCGATCGCATGCGCGGCCGCGACCGCTACCGAATTGAACAGGCAGAAACCCATCGCGGTGTCGTGGGTCGCATGGTGGCCGGGTGGACGCACCGCGCAGAACGCGCGCCTGGCCTCGCCGGCCATCACCGCATCCACTGCGGCGACCGCTGCGCCTGCGGCGCGCAAGGCCGCCTCGGCGGAGGCATCCGACACGACGGTGTCCGGATCGAGACGGCGATGTCCGTGTACTGCCTGATCGAGGATGCGTGCGATCAGCACGGGATCGTGGACGCGCGCCAGTTCCCCGCGCTGTGCTGCTGGCGCGATCTGCCAATCGAGCATCGGAAAACCGGCGTGCAAGGCGTCGATCACGTTGGCCAGCCGCTGCGGGCATTCCGGGTGACCCGCGCCGGGATCGTGCGCCAGGCAGGCCGGGTGCGTGAACAGAAGCAGGCTCATCCCTTGCGGCGCTCGTGGTTCCACAGCACGTCGCCGTGGCCGCTGTCGCGCGCCAGTACGCGCGCCAGCACGAACAGCAGGTCGGAAAGACGATTGAGGTAATGCACTGCCTGCGGCCTCACGGTTTCCCCGCGGGCGAGCGCGATCACTTCGCGCTCGGCGCGGCGCGCGATCGTGCGCGCGAGATGGCAATGCGCCGCGGCGATGCCGCCGCCGGGCAGGATGAATTCCTTCAGCGGCTCCAGGTCGGCGTTGAAATGGTCCAGCCGCTGTTCGAGGCGCTCGATGTCGGCGTCGAAGATCGCCGCATGGCCGGGGATGCACAGTTCGCCGCCGAGGTCGAACAACTGGTGCTGCACCGCGACCAGGCAGTCGCGCACGGCGTCGGGCAGATCCACCGCGAGCACCACGCCGATCGAGGAGTTGAGTTCATCGACCGTGCCGTAGGCCGCGACGCGCGCCGAATCCTTGCCGACGCGCGTGCCGTCGCCGAGGCCGGTGGTGCCGTCGTCGCCCGTGCGCGTGTAGATCTTCGAGAGGCGATTGCCCATATGCGATCAATACTTCAGGTGGCCATCAAGGGCGACGATGTTGCTAGCCCCGACTCGCCCATCGTCACCAGTACGCGTATGGATTCTCGAGAGGCGATTGCCCACGAACGAACGAGTTACGCCGTCTGCGCGCGCAACTGCGGAATGCGTGCGCGCAGCAGCGCGAATCCGCCGAACAGGATCGCCGCGTAGAACAACGTGCCGAGCACGGTCCACTGGAAGAACGGCAGACCCGCGACATAGCACGCGCCAAGGCTCTTGCCGCAGGCCGGCGCGAGGGTCGGGTTCGCCGTCGCCCACACCGCGAAGTTCGTCACCATGAAGAACAGCACCGACCCGGCCAGCGAGGAGCCCAGCACGTTCGCGCCGCTCACCCGCCCGCGCAACGCGAAGCCGAGCAGGGTGCACAGCACGATGCAGGCGTAGATCGACAGGAAGTGCACGTTGACGAAATAGTCGAGGTAGACGCCGCCGTTGACCAGGCCCAGCGCGACATCCGAGATCGCCATCGCCACCAGGGGCACGGCGATGGCCCAGGCGCGCTTCGCGAAGTAGGCGCCGCCGAACAGCGCGACCGCCTCGATCGGCGAAAAATTCGGCGGATGCGGCAGCAGCCGCGACAGCGCGGCGAGCAGGATCATGCCGGCCAGCACGAGCGGGCCAATGGCGAGGGAACGGGTGGACTGCGTCATGGCGATGCTCACGAAGATGTTGCGCGCCCTTGCTGGCGCCATCCGCTGATCATAACGCAACGCCCCCGTCGCAGGCACGACACGGTGGCTGGCGCGATACCATGCGCGCATGACGGACGACATCCACGACGTGCTGATCATCGGCGGCGGCCTGGTCGGCGCGAGCCTGGCCTGCGCGCTCGACGGCAGTGGTCTGGACGTGGCTCTGGTGGAATCCGAATCGCCGCGCGCATCCGTGAGACGGGATTGGGCAGAGCCGGATTCCGACGCGCGCAGCCTCGCGCTCGCCGCGGCCAGCCTCAATGCGCTTGCTGCGATCGGCGTGCTGCGCCATCTGTCGACGCCGCCCGCGCCGATCCGCCGTATCCATGTCAGCCGCCGCGGCGATTTCGGCGCGGTGCTGTTGCGCGCGGAGGAATACGGCCGCGATGCCTTCGGCGGCGTGGTGCCTGCGCCCGCGTTGGGGATCGCGCTGCAGTCGCGCCTGCGCGAATTGCACGGATTGCGCCACGAAACCGGCGCGAAACTCGTCGCGTTGCGCGAAAGCCGGGACCTGCGGGAGGCCGACATCGTGCGCGACGGCACGACGACGACCTTGCGCGCGCGTCTGGTCGTCGGCGCCGACGGAACCGCCTCGTTCGTGCGCGATGCGCTGGGCATTGGCGCGACCACGCACGACTATGCCCAGCACCTGTTCGCCGGCAGCGTGCGCGCCTCGCATCCGGCCGCCGGCCAAGCCTGGGAACGCTTCACCGACGATGGCCCGATGGCCCTGCTGCCGCGCGCATCCGGCCCGCACCTGTCAGACACGTACGGCTGCATCTGCACGGTGCCGGCGGCGGATGCCGATCGGATTGGCGCGCTCGACGAGGCGGGCTTCCTCGCCTTGCTGCAGCAACGCTTCGGCTGGCGTGCGGGACGCTTCGTTTCGGCCGGACGCCGCAGCGGCCATCCACTGCGCCAGCTTGTCGCCGAACGCCTGGTCGCATCGCGCGCGGTCGTCATGGGCAATGCCGCGCAGACCCTGCATCCGATCGGTGCGCAGGGTTTCAACCTCGGGCTGCGCGACGCGCTGACGCTGGCCGAACTCGTGCGTGATGCGCGCATGCAGGGTGGCGATACAGGTGGCGGTGACTTGCTCGACGAATACGTCCGACGGCGTGTGGAGGATCGCGAGCAGACCCTGCGTTTTTCGGACGGGCTGGCACGCATCACCTCCAACCCTGCGATGCCGATGCGGCTGCTGCGCTCGCTCGCGATGGGCGCGCTCGGAGCATTGCCCGGTGCGCGCGCGAACCTCGCCGGAGGCGCGATGGGTTTTCGCGGCGTCGTTCCGGAACTCGCGCATGGCGTGCGAACCGGCAATGGAGTCGCCGGATGAGCCGCCGTGATCCCTTCGACGTCGTCGTGGTCGGCGCCGGCATCGTCGGCAGCGCGGCCGCGCTCGCGTTCGCACGCGATGGCCTGCGCGTGGCGCTCGTCGAGCCGCATGCGCCCTTGCCCTGGCGCGCGGACGCGCCCGATCTGCGGGTGTACGCGCTCGCGCAGGACAACATCGACCTGTTCGATGCGCTCGGCGTCTGGCACGGCATCGCGCCGCAGGCGCAGCCCTACCGCACGATGCGTGTATGGGATGCGGCCGGCGGCGGCAAACTGCGTTTCGACGCGCAGCGCTACGGGCGCGACGCCCTCGGCTGGATCGCCGAACATGCGCTGGTCGCGGACCGCTTGTGGAATGCCTTGCAGCAGGCTGGCGTGGCCCTGCGCTGCCCGCAGCGCGTGGTCGCGATCGAGAGCGGCGAAGGCGCAGACGATGCGGATCGCGAACGCAGAGGATCGGTCGCCCTGCGGCTCGACGACCAGGCCGTGCTGCGCGCTCGGCTCGTCGTCGCGGCCGACGGCTCGGAGTCCAAGCTGCGCGAACTCGCCGGCATCGGCGTCGCGCGCCGCGACTACGGCCAGCGCGGCCTGGTGGCCTTCGTGGAGACCGCACAGCCGCATCGGGACACCGCATGGCAACGCTTCCTGCCGACCGGGCCGATCGCCTTCCTGCCGTTCCGCGACGGCCGCAGTTCGATCGTCTGGACCCTCCCCGATGCGGAGGCCGCGCGCCTGCTCGCCATAGACGACGCAGGCTTCTGCCGCGAGCTCACGCGTGCCTTCGACGCCACCCCGGGCGATGTCGTCGCGGTATCGCAGCGCGCCGCGTTCCCGTTGCGGCGACAGATCGCCGAACGTTTCGTCGAAGGCCGGATCGCGCTCTGCGGCGATGCCGCGCACGTCGTGCACCCGCTGGCCGGGCAGGGCCTGAACATGGGCCTGCGCGACGTGATCGCGTTGCGTGCGTCGGTGCGCGGCGCGAGCGAACGCGGTGGCGACATCGGCGCGCCGCACCGCCTCGCGCGCTGGCAGCGCGAACGTCGCAGCGAAAGCAGTGTCGCCGCCTTCGCGTTCGACGGCATCAACCGCCTGTTCTCGAACGATGCACCGCTGCCGACGCTGGCGCGCGGCCACCTGCTGGGCCTCGCCGGGAAGATTCCGGGTCTCGACGCGTTGTTGTGGAAGCGCGCGGCCGGTCTGTAGCCCGCTCGTGGGACCAGCGCATCGAATCAGCGCAGCACGCGCCGCGCGCCGAGGTAGTGCTCGCGCCAGTAGTAGCCGTTGATCTCGTCGAGCCGCACCGTGCCGCCGACGTTCGGCGCGTGCACGAAACGGCCCTGGCCGACGTAGATGCCGACGTGGTTCACGTGTGCATCCCCGAAGAACACGAGGTCGGCGGGCGCAAGGCGGTTGTCGCGGATCCTCGGCACCGGCAGCGCGGCGATGTCGCGTGCGGTGCGCGGCAGGGCGAGGTTGCCCATGTCGCGGAAGACGAAGCCGACCAGTCCACTGCAGTCGAAACCGGTGTCGGGCGTATTGCCGCCGCGCCGGTAGGGCACGCCGACCAGGCCGATCGCGCGGATCAGCACGCTGTTCGCACGCCCCGGGTCGCTCGCGGCCACGTCCACGATCACCAGCGGCGGGATGCGATGGCCCGCCTCCGATGGCGAAGGGCGGGTGCGGTGCGATGTGCAGCCGGCGAGCAGTGCGAGGAACGCCAGTATCCACGGCAGGATGCGCCGCGCTGGCATGCGCGGGGCGACACCGCGATAATGCACCATTGTGTTTCCAGCCAATGCGCTCATGCGGCATAGCTTGCCGTGTACCGCGCCGTCCGTCACTTCCCACCTTGCGAGCCAGCATGAAGATCGACAACAACGCCGTCGTCCGTTTCCACTACACCGTCGCAGCGGAGGGCCAGGGCGAAGTCGAGGACTCGCGCATCGGAGACCCGATAGCGGTCCTGATCGGCCACCGCAACATCATCCCGGGGCTGGAAGCGGCATTGATCGGGCATGAGGTGGGCGATCGCTTCGAGGTCACGGTATCGCCCGAGCAGGCGTATGGCATGCGCCACGAAGGCGCGGCGCAGCGGTTGTCGAAGAAACTGTTCCCGAAAGGCGCTCCGCTGCTGCCGGGCGAGAAGGTCATGCTCAAGACCGAGCATGGCCCGCGCATGGTCACCGTGAAGAAGGTTGGCATGACCGTGGTCGACGTCGACCTCAACCATCCGCTCGCCGGCATGACACTGAAGTTCGACATCGAGATCATCGACGTGCGTGAAGCCAGCGACGAGGAAATCGCGCATCGCCATGTGCATGGCGAGGGCGGCCACGCGCACTGAAACCTCCTTCCCCTTGAAGGGGAAGGCTTGCTGAACTCCTGTCGTCGGCCGTTTCTCATGCAGTCAACGTCGACCGAAGATCGAAAGGCGCGTGCACCGGGCCCATCAGCCGACGTGCTGATCGTCGGCGGCGGCGTGATCGGCCTGGCCTGTGCGTACGAACTGCAGCAGGCGGGCCGCCAGGTCCGCGTGATCGAGCAGCGCCGCATCGGCTCTGGCAGCTCGCATGGGAATTGCGGCACGCTCACGCCGAGCCACGCCGAGCCGCTCGCTGCGCCCGGCGTGATCGCGAAGGCGCTGCGCTGGATGTTCAAGCCCGACGCGCCGTTCTATGTGGCGCCGCGTTTCGATCCGTCGCTGTGGCGCTGGCTGTGGCGATTCGCGCGGCGTTGCAATGCGCGCGACCATCGCGCCACGACCCGCGCCAAGGGCGCCTTGCTGCAGGCCTCGCGCGGACTGATCGAACAACTCGTGCGCGAACACGCGCTCGATTGCGAATTCGCGGCCGACGGATTGCTCTACGCCTTCATCGACCCGCGCGAACGCGACGCGATGCTTGCGGAATTGCCCCTGCTGCATGACATCGGCATCGCGGCCGAGACATGGGACGCGGCAAGGCTCGCGGCGGACGAGCCGTCGTTGCGCGATGGCCTCGCCGGCGGACTGTTCTTTCCCGGCGATGCAAGCCTGCGACCGGATCGCTACGTCGATGAGCTCGCGCGGCTCGCCCGTGAAGCCGGCTGCGAGCTGATCGAGGACTGCGAAGTCCACGGCTTCCGGCGCGAGCGCGGTCGCATCGTCGGCATCGACACCGGCCGCGGCCCGCAGCGCGGACGCGACGTGCTGATCGCGACCGGCGCATGGTCGCCCGCCCTCGTGCGGCAACTCGGCTTCGCGCTGCCGATCCAGCCCGGCAAGGGCTATTCGATCACCTGGGACGCGCAGCGGACGCCACCGCGCCGGCCGCTGGTGCTGAAGGAACGCAGCGTCTGCGTGACCGCCTGGGGCAGCGGTTTCCGGCTCGGCAGCACGATGGAGTTCTCCGGCTACGACGACTCGCTCAATCGGACGCGGCTGGATGCGATCGAGCGCGGGGCGGCCGAATACCTGCGTGATGCGCCGGCCGGCGCGCGCCACGAGGAATGGTTCGGCTGGCGGCCGATGACTTTCGACGACCTGCCGATCCTCGGCCGTGCGCCAGGCAGCGACAACCTCTGGCTCGCGACCGGCCACGGCATGATGGGCGTGGGCATGTCGGCGGCGACCGGGCGCCTGATCGCGGATCTGATGTGCGGACGCGATCCGATCCTCGATCCGGCGCCATACTCGCCCTCGCGGTTCCGGTAAACCAGTGAGGGCGACGCGATGTCCGACTTCGACCTGATCGTGATCGGCGGCGGTTCCGGCGGACTCGCCGGCGCCTTTCGCGCTGCGCGATACGGCGCACGCGTCGCCCTGCTCGAACCGCATGCGCTCGGCGGCACCTGCGTCAACGTCGGCTGCGTGCCCAAGAAGGCGATGTGGCTGGCCGCGGAGATCGCCGGCAGGCTTGCGCTCGCGGAAACGCTCGGCTTCGGCGCGCACGCGAATGCGCTCGACTGGAAGGCTTTCATCGCCCATCGCACGCGCTACATCGAAAACATCCACGCGAGCTATCGCAGGCAGCTCGATGCGGCAGGCATCGCGACCCTGCCGATGCGCGTGCGCTTCGTCGACGCACGCACCGTCGAATGCAGCGATGGCGTGCGCTTGCGGGCGCCGCATATCCTGATCGCCACCGGCGGCCGGCCGCAGCGGCCGCCGATCCCGGGCGCGGAATTGGGCGGCGTATCCGACGATTTCTTCCACCTGTGTGCCGCGCCAGGACGCGTCGCGTTGATCGGAG
>DATHOV010000429.1:0-6384 GCA_035484515.1 Lysobacteraceae bacterium | reverse complement strand
GAAGTGCGCGCCGACCGCGGGCGTGGTGGTCGTGCTGCCGCTGCCCTCGTACAACTGCGTCACCGTGCCATTGCTGCCCGGTACGCCGGTGAAGAACTGGACGCGCGATGCAGTCTGGCCGCTCGTGCTCGCATAGTTGGCGACCAGGGTCAGCGCACCGCTGTTGCTGATCGTCTGGCCCATCAGGTTGCCGTTGGCGGTCAGGATCAACTGGCCGGTCTTGTCCTCGGTGGCGAACACGTGGCGTGCGCGCAGGGCGTCGAGGAAGTTGGCGACGTTGAGGGTGGTGCCGGTGGGCAGCAGCACGCCGTCGCGATTGGTGTAGCTCAGGCCCCAGTTGGAGCAATGGTTGTCCTGGTCGCTGGCGGGCGCGACGTGGTAGCCGCGTTCGAGCAGGATGTTGAACGCCGGCTGGTAGCTGTTGAGCTCGGATTCGGTCTGGGTGGTGTTGGTCGAGAACGCGTACGAATTGAGCACCTCGGCGAGCACCATGACCTGGTCGCCGTTGCTGTCGTAGGCGAGGTCGGTGCCGCCGATGTTGAACTGGCCGCTGGCAGCCGGATGGTTGAACATGCCGATCCAGCCGTGCGCCGCCATCGTGGCGTAAATGCCGGCGTAGTCGGACTTGGGCGTGTAGTAGTCGCCGATCAACTGGCCGCTGGAGTTGTATTCCCACTCGGGCAGGCCGTCGGCGTTGAAGATGTTCATGTGGCCGCCGTTGCTGATGACGCCCCACTCGACGCCGTACAGCGCGAGGAAGCCCGGATGCGCGGCGTTGTAGTTGGCCATGTCGGTCAGGCCCGAGGCGAACAGCGCCTTGGCGGTGGCCGGATTCGCCGAGAGGTTGGTGCTGGTCGAGCCGTCGAACATGTGGTTGTGTTCGGACGCCATCAGGAAATCGCCGCCGGCCTGGTTCTGCATCATCGCGTAGGCGTCGGGCGGACCGTACTGGCCGGACTGCGGATTCTGTTCGCCCACGCAGGTCGCCAGCGGACCGGCGCCGTCGCTGTGGTTGGTCTGGCTGTGCAGGTTGCCGTAATAGATCGTGTACGGCAGCGAGCCGGTCGCCGGCACCGATTGCGTGTGCGCGCCGCCCTTTGCGGACGCCGCCTGGGCACCGTGCGGCAGCGCGTGGAATGCGGGCATCTTCGGAGCCGGCACGTTGCCGACCATCACGTCGTAGCTCTGGTCCTCCTGTTCGCTGCGGAACAGGTCGAAGGCGCCCTTCACGCGATCGCCGAGCGAGGCGCCGAAGTCGGACTTTCCGTGCACGGTCGGCACGGCGCGCAGGCGCACCGTGTAGAAGCCGGCGGGCACCGCGTGTCCCGCGTTGTCGTGGCCATCCCATGCGAGCCGGTACTGCACGTGCTGCTTCGGCATCGGGATCTCGCCGATCCATCGCCGCACCGAATGTCCGTGCGCATCGGTCACGTCCACCTGCCATGCGGCAAGCGTGCTGCTGCCGGCGCCGGGGTAGTCGAAGTAAAGGGTCAGCGGATACGAACCGTGCGCGTCGGGATGATGCGCATCTGGATGAAATGGGACGTTGAGGCTGCCGCTGAACTCGTAGTGGTCGGGAGTCTGCGATGCGATGGAAACGGGTGCCGCATGGACGCCGGCGGCGATCGATGCGGAAAGAACGGCAACACGGCACAACCAGGCGCGAGCGGACATGGCGTCTTCCTTGGCGAAGGGGGATGGAATTACGGGGAGCGTCGGCGCTCATGCGGCAGGTTCCCCAACCCGCGCAGCACCGATGCAGCGGCGATGTTAGTGCGATTATCGCCAAAAGCAATCTGTACGCGCGCGCATTGATGCGCCGCGTCAACGAATGACGCGAAGTTGCAACAAATGGACCGTGTCACGCAACACGCGCGATCGGATCACCGATAGGGATCGGGGAGGCCCAGTCCGGCGAGGATGTTGCGTTCGATCGCCTCCATCGCTTCGGCGTCGCGCTCGACGTCGTGGTCGAAACCGAGCAGATGCAGCACCCCGTGCACGGTGAGGTGGGCGTAGTGCGCGCCGAGCGGCTTATGCTGTTCGCGCGCCTCGCGTGCGATTACCGGCGCACACAGCACGATGTCGCCGAGCAGGGGCAGCTTCACGCCCTCGGGCAGTTCCGCAGGGAAGCTGAGCACGTTGGTCGGGTGCGGCTTGCCGCGGTAATGATGGTTCAGGCACTTGCCTTCGCGCTCATCGACGATGCGCACGGCGAGGTCGGCGCGCAGGATGCGGCCTTCGAGCGCGGCCGCAACCCACTTGCGGAAGCTCGCCGCAGCCGGCAGGCCCTTGCGCGGCAGGCCGTAGCTGACGGCGACATCGAGCTGGACCGGGCCGCGGGTCATGTCGTCTTGTCCTGCATCGCATCGTCGCGTGCATCGTAGGCCCGCACGATCCGCTGCACCAGCGGATGGCGCACCACGTCGCGCGCCTCGAAGAAGGTGAACGAAATGCCTTCGACCTTGCTCAGCACATCCACCGCATCGCGCAGCCCCGACTTCTGGTGCTTCGGCAGATCGATCTGGGTGAGGTCGCCGGTGACGACCGCCGTTGAACCGAACCCGAGCCGGGTGAGGAACATCTTCATCTGCTCGATGCTGGTGTTCTGGGCCTCGTCGAGGATCACGAAGGCGTCGTTGAGCGTGCGTCCGCGCATGTAGGCGAGCGGGGCGATCTCGATCACGTTGCGCTCGAGCAGCTTGACGACTTTCTCCACGCCGAGCATCTCGTACAGCGCGTCGTACAGCGGCCGCAGGTAGGGATCGACCTTCTGCGCGAGGTCGCCGGGCAGGAAGCCGAGCTTCTCGCCGGCCTCGACCGCCGGACGCACTAGCACCAGCCGCTGCACGCGACCCGCGTTGAGGGCTTCGACGCCGCTGGCGACGCCGAGGAAGGTCTTGCCGGTGCCGGCCGGGCCGATGCCGAAGTTGACGTCGTGGATCGCGATCGCGTGCAGGTATTTCGCCTGGTTCGCACCGCGGCCGCGGATACTGCCGCGCTTGACGCGGATCACCACGTCCTGCGGCTCGATCGCATCGGCGACCGGTTGCAGGGGCGTGGTCTGCTCGACCTCGTTGACGACGTCGGACAGCAGCAGGTGCAGCTCGTGCGAATCCAGCGGCTGCTCGTCGAGTGCGGCGTAGAGTCGGGTGATGAAGCGCTCGGTGCGCGCTGCCATCGGCTCGGGACCGGTGACGCGGAACACGTTGCCGCGGTTGGCGATCTCCACGCCCAGGCGTAGTTCGATCTGGCGCAGGTGGCCATCGAACGGCCCGCAGAGGTTCGCGAGGCGCTCGACGTCGTTGGGTTCGAGTACGAATTCGTGCTGGGACGGTTGGCTCACGCCGATAGGGTAGCGCGGTGCGGAGGCTGCGGTCATCCATTGCGCGTTACGATGCCGCTTCCGCATGGAGGCCGCGATGAGCTACCGCCAGACCCGCCCGAACACCGCTGCCATCGTCATGCGGATTTTCGCCATGGCCTTCGTCGTTGCGTGCGCCGGTTGCGCGCCGTCGAAGCCGCAGGTGCTGGGCACGCTGGAATGGGATCGGATCACGCTGCCGGCGCCGGTGTCCGAGCGCATCGCCGACGTGCCGGCGCGCGAAGGGCAGATGGTCGCGACCAACGACACGGTGCTGGTGCTCGAATCGGTGCGCACGCGTGCGCGCCTGGACGAAGCGCAGGCCGACGTGCGGCGCCTGCAGAAGGCGCTCGACGAACTGCGCGTGGGTCCGCGCCAGGAAGACATCGACCAGGCCCGCGCGAAACTCGCGGGTGCGCAAAGCGTGGCGACGAATGCGCATCGCGCGTTCGAGCGCGCGCAGGCAGAGTTCGTGAAACAGGTCATTGCGCATTCCGAGCTCGACAGCGCGAAGGCACAGGCTGGATCCGCGGATGCGGATGTCGATGCGGCGCAGGCCGCGTTGGCGACCCTGCTGCATGGCACCCGCCCGCAGGACATCGCGCAGGCCGAGGCATCGGTCGCATCGGCGCAGGCGCAGGTCGACTCGATCACCGTGGACCTGCAACGCGTGCGTATCAGCGCGCCGCGCGCCGGGCGCATCGACAGCATTCCCTACAAGCTCGGCGACCAGCCGCCGATCGGCGCGCCGCTCGCCATCGAGCTGGTCGGCGATGCGCCGTATGCGCGCGTATACGTGCCCGAGCCGATGCGCGCAGGCATTCATGTCGGCGAGTCGGCGCGGGTGTATGTCGGCGACGGCAAGCGATCCGTCACTGGCCGCGTACGCCTGGTGCGCAGCGAGCCGAGCTTCACGCCTTACTACGCGCTCAATGGCGACGACGTGTCGCGGATGTCGTACATCGCGGAAATCGAGCTCGGCAAGGATGCGGCGGACCTGCCACCGGGATTGCCGGTGCGTGTCGAATTCGCGGGTGGTGCGACGAAGTGAATGCATCCGCGCCGGCGGCTGGCGAGGTCAGGAATGGCTATGACGCACGCCCAACCCAGGCCGATGGCGTCGCGATCCATGCGCGCGGCCTGACCAAGCGCTTCGGCAAGCTCGTCGCCGTGGATCGCGTCGACCTGGAGGTATCGAAGCGGCAGGTGTTCGGATTCCTCGGCCCCAACGGTTCGGGCAAGTCCACGACGATCCGCATGCTGTGCGGCTTGTTGACTCCGAGCGAAGGCGACATCGAAGTTCTCGGCTTGCGTATCCCGGAACAGGCCGAAGCGCTGCGCCGCCGCATCGGCTACATGACCCAGAAGTTTTCGCTGTTCGACGACCTCACCGTGCGCGAGAACCTCGAATTTCTCGCTGCGATCCAGGGCGTGCCGAAGGCGAAGACGAAAGCCCGCATCGACGAATTGATCGGCAACTACCACTTCGAGGACCGCCAGAAGCAACTCGCGGGCACCTTGAGCGGCGGCCAGAAGCAGCGCCTTGCCCTGGCCAGCGCGGTGATTCACGAACCGGAGCTGCTGTTCCTCGACGAACCGACCAGTGCAGTCGATCCGGAATCGCGCCGCGACTTCTGGGAGAAGCTCTTCGATCTGGCCGACATCGGCACCACGATCCTGGTGTCATCGCATCTGATGGACGAGGCCGAACGTTGCCATCAGCTCGCGATTCTCGATCAGGGCAAGGTGGTTGCCAACGGTACGCCGGGCGAGCTGACGGCCAGGCTCGAAGGACGCACCCTGCTGGTCGAAGCCGCCGATCCGCGACGCGTGCAGCGCACCCTGGTCGCCGTGCCGGGTGTGCTCGGCGTTGCCCAGGTCGGTACGGCGCTGCGCGTATTGATCGCCGCGGCCGATGCGTCCACGGACCACGCGGCAGCCACCCGCCAACGGATCGACGATGCGCTTGCAAAGGCGGGACAGAAGGCCGAGATAGCGCTGGCACCGCCAAATCTCGAAGACGTTTTCGTTGCCGCGACGCGCAGCGATGCCACCCGCGCCAGGGAACGGACTGCTGGCGAACAAGGCGGGGAGCGTTCGGCATGAAACTACGCCGCCTGTGGGCGATCGTCGTCAAGGAACTGCGCCAGCTGCGCCGCGATCGCATGACCCTGGCGATGATCGTCGGCATTCCGTGCATGCAGCTCATCCTGTTCGGCTATGCGATCAACACCAACGTGCGCGGCCTGCAGGCCGGCATCGCCGATCAGGCCAACACCGTCGCATCGCGTGCGCTGATCATGGACATGCTCGCGACCGAGGTCGTGGTGCCGGCTGCGAAAGTCGATACGCCGCAGCAACTCATGGATTTGATTCGCCGCGGCAGGATCACTGTCGGCATCGCGATCCCGCCGGACTTCGAGCGTCGCCGCTACGAAGGCCGCGAGGCCGTGCAGATCCTCGTCGATGGCAGCGATACGGCGGTGCAAAGCGCCGTCATCCAGCTTGCGCAGGTGCCGATCGACAGCGCTGGACCGGATCTGCGTGTTCCTGCGGTGAGCACGCCGCCCTCGGGCCAGGTCAGCGTGGTTGCGTTCTACAACCCGGAGCGGCGCTCGGCGGTCAACATCGTGCCGGGCCTGATCGGGGTGATCCTGACCATGACGATGGTGCTGTTCACCGGCATTGCGATCGTGCGCGAACGCGAGCGCGGCAACATGGAGCTGCTGATCGCCACGCCCTTGACCAGCGGCGAACTGATGATCGGCAAGGTGCTGCCGTACATCGCGATCGGTTTCATCCAGACCAGCGTCGTGCTCGCGCTCGGCACGTGGCTGTTCAAGGTGCCGATTCGCGGCAGCCTGCTCGACGTCTATCTTGCTGCGGGCCTGCTGATCTTCGGCAACCTCTCGCTCGGCCTGCTGATCTCGACGCGCGCGCAGTCGCAGTTCCAGGCGATGCAGATGTCGTTCTTCGTGTTCCTGCCGTCGATCCTGTTGTCGGGCTTCATGTTCCCGTTC
>DATHOV010000428.1:0-3118 GCA_035484515.1 Lysobacteraceae bacterium | reverse complement strand
CGTCGGCAATTACGCCGTCGCCCTGTTGCTGCATCGCCTGGCACGCCAGCCCCGCCGCCAGAACCTCGTCCTGGCATGCGCCATCGCCGGCAACCTCGCGGCATTGATCCACTACAAGTACCTCGCCGCGATCTTCGGCTTCCTGCGGCTGCACGGCATCGCCGACATCGCCTTCGCCGACCCGGTCCTGCCACTCGGCATCAGCTTCTTCACCTTCACCCAGATCGGCTACCTGCTGGATTGCCGCAACGGCCTGGCGCAGGACCGCTCGCCGCTGAACTACGCGCTGTTCGTCACCTTCTTCCCGCATCTGATCGCCGGACCCATCGTCCACAACCGCGAGATCATGCCGCAGTTCGCCGATCCCTCGACCTACCGCTGGTCGGCGCAGAACTTTGCAGTGGGTCTCGGCATCTTTCTGATGGGCCTGCTGAAGAAATGCCTGCTGGCCGATCCCGCGTCGGTTGTCGTCGGCCCTGGCTTCGCCCATCCGGACACGCTGACGCTGTTTCCCGCCTGGCACGTCGCGCTGTCCTACTCGCTGCAGCTCTACTTCGATTTCTCCGGCTATTCCGACATGGCGATCGGCCTCGCACGCATGTTCAACGTGCGCTTCCCGCTGAACTTCAACTCGCCCTACAAGGCGCGGTCGGTCATCGACTACTGGCAGCGCTGGCACATGACGCTGACGCGCTACCTGAACCTGTGCCTGTACGATCCGCTGGCGCTCGCCATCGCGCGACGCCGGCGAGCGCGCGGCCAGTCGATGCGGCGCGAGGCGCAGGCGACGCCGCTCGGGTTCGCCGAGATGGTGCTGCTGCCGATCTTCGTCACCATGATCCTGGCCGGCGTGTGGCACGGCAGCGGCCTGACATTCCTGGTGTTCGGGTTGCTGCACGCGATCTACCTATCGGTCAACCACGCCTGGCGCATCCTGCGGCCGCGCACAGCCGCCGCAGGCGTTGGCAGCCTCGCGCTCACCTATCTCTGCGTCCTGCTCGGCGCGATCGTGTTCCGCGCGCCAAGCCTGACCGCAGCGGTGCAATTGGTGGCCGGCATGCTCGGCCTGCACGGCGTCACCGTCGCAGCGTTCGATGCCCACGCGTGGCTCGCCATCGCCTGGCTGGCAGGATTGTACGCCATCGTCTGGGGCGCACCGAACACCCAGCAGATCATGCGGGATTACGCGCCGGCGTTGGGCCGCATCCAGCCGGGATCGCTGTCGTCGCTGCGCTGGCAGCCCACGCTGCGCTGGGCCGCGGCGTTCGGTTGCGCCGCGGCATTGGGATTGCTGTCGGTCGGCGGCACCGGCGAATTCCTCTACTTCCAGTTCTGACCGGATGAAAATCGCATTGCCCCGGCCTTGCCTGCCCCCGCAACGCAAGCTCCGTCTGCGCCGGTCGCACCGATGACCGCGACGCGCTATCTCGCCGCGCTGTCGGCGACCATGCTGGCCGCATTCGGCCTGGTCTGGCTGTGGGTCGCCGCGGTACCGCTCGCCTACCTCGACCCCGAATACCCCGCGTGGCTCGCCAAGCAGCAGATGCTGGCGCGCTGCGATCTCGGCGAACTCATCGTGGTCGGCGATTCGCGCGCCGCCGTCGACATCCTTCCTTCGGCGCTGCCGATACGCACCACCAACCTCGCGGTCGGCGGCGGTTCGCCGATCGAGGCCTCCATCGCGGTGGCGCGGGCTCTTGCCTGTGCGTCGTCGCCGCGCCGCGTCGTCGTGTCGTTCGACGCGGCGCATTTCACCGAACCCGACCTGTTCTGGGAGCGTTCGGTGCGCTTCGGTTTCGTCGATCGCGACAGCCTGCGCGACCTGCAGCGCGTATCGCAGCAGCTCGATGATCCGACGATATACGATCTGCGGCGTGGCGGCCTGCCTGCCCCGCTGCGCAGCATGCTCTACACGCTGCGCTTCCCCTCGTTCTACTTCGACAGCCTGGTCAAGGGCGGTGTCTTCCTCCGCTGGTGGCGCAATCGCCAGGCGCTGGCTGACACCATCGCAACACGAGGTCAGTATTTCTTCGGCACCGAACCGGGCTCCAGCCTCGTCGCCGTCGAAGGCCGCCTGCGGAATTTCACAGCGCTGCCCGTGCTCGACCACTATTTCGACCAGATGCTGTCGCAACTCGCAGCGCGTGGCATCGACGTAGACTTCGTCGCCATGCCGATGAACGACACGACGTGGCAGGCGATGCGGGCCCAAGTACGCGACGGGTTCGCCGCCTATCTCGCAGACTACGCCGCGCGCTATCCCAATTTCCGCGTCGTCGGCGAGGTCACGCCGCATTGGCCGGATCGCTGGTTCGGCGACGGCTACGCCCACCTCAATCCCGAAGGCGCCAGGCGGTTCAGCGCGGCCTTCGCACAATGGCTGGCATCAACGGCTGCACGCAGCACCGCCGAGAACGCAGAACGATGCGCAATACGGGTGGTTGAGTGACACCGCCCGCGCCGCCTCGGCCAGCGTTCGCCCCAGCTCGAACTGCGGATCATACGCCAGCAGCGTGCACGCCAGCACCACGGGCGCAGCCGCATCCTTGCGCTTCACCACCATGCGCGCCGACGCGCACATCACATCGTCGGGCGACTTGTGCAGGATGTCCCAGCAGGCAGTGGTGATCTCCGGCACGTCGCTGTGCGGGTCCATCTCCGGGAACAGCATGAGATGCACCGGATCGGCGGCATCGACCGGCACGTCCAGGTCAGCGAACAGCCGGGCGAAACCGGCGCGCAGTTCAGCCTCCGGCTCGCCCGAGAAGCGCCGCCCGGCGACGTCGATGGCAAAGCCGTTGCGCGCCAGCCAGACCAGGCCATCGATCGTCGGCGCCCAGCTTCGCCGCCCGCGCTCCGCTTCGTGCACCGTGGCGGTATAATGGTCGAGCGACACGCGGATCTTCAGCCGCGCGCCATGCGCCTCGCGCAGCGCCAGCAGCTGCGGCCGCAGCTTGCGCATCGGCTTCATCGCATTGGTCAGCACGAGGGCGTCCAGCCCGCGCGACAGCACATCGTCCAGCATGGAAATGATGTCGGGGTTCATGAACGGTTCGCCGCCGGTGAAGCCGATCAGCCTGGTCTGCAGGGTGTCGCGCGCGATTTCGTCCAGGTAGGC
>DATHOV010000427.1:0-3289 GCA_035484515.1 Lysobacteraceae bacterium | reverse complement strand
GACCAGGTAGTCGTCGGCGCCGGCCTTGAGGCCCTCGACCTTGTCCTGCCAGCTCGAGCGCGCGGTGAGGATAAGGATCGGGAATTTCTTCTGCTGCGCGCGCAGGTCGCGTACCAGTTCCATGCCCGACAGCTTGGGCAGGCCGAGGTCGATGATTGCCATGTCGAAGGGCACTTCGCGGCCCATGTACTGGCCTTCCTCGCCATCGCTGGCCGCGTCCACCGCGAAGCCTTCGCGCTTGAGCCGGGCCGCGAGGGTCTCGCGCAGCGGTGCTTCGTCCTCGACCAACAGAATGCGCATCGCTACTCCTCGGGGTTATCGGATCGACGGGCCAGCCTTCGGCCCATCATGCAGGATGATGGTTGCGTGGCGGCGAGAACTGCCTCGGCCCCTGGCGGGGATACGCCGGCGCCGGTCCCTGGCGCGGATAGGCGGGAGCGGGCACTTCGCGGGGACTGAATGCCGGCGGCGGCTCGCCCCGCGGGTCGTCCTCGTAGACACGGATGCGGCCCTGCGGCGTCAGTACCTTCACGCGGTAGACCTCGCGTCCGTCGCGTTCCAGCGGCTGCGCCTTGAGCACTTCGCCTCCGGTCTCGCGCTGGATCCTGCGCACCGAGGCCGGCAGGCCGTCGTCGCGCGGATCGCTCGAATA
Source organism: Lysobacteraceae bacterium (assembly GCA_035484515.1). Classification (GTDB taxonomy): domain Bacteria; phylum Pseudomonadota; class Gammaproteobacteria; order Xanthomonadales; family Xanthomonadaceae; genus SZAS-103. The sequence goes on along the minus strand of DATHOV010000427.1, from coordinate 2,637 downwards.
CCATCCCGCCCACGCCGAACCGCTCGCCAGCGTACTCAGCGCGATGACGACAAGAAGAATCCGATGGGCGAAACGCTGCGTCATGTGGCTAGTAGGCAACCCAGGCGATGATCCCGCGATGAATGGGACGCCGGCATGCAGCACGCGGTTCAGCTGGCATGGGCGGGTCGCCATCATCGGTCCGGGGCGGTGAATCCGTCCTTAACCCTAACCTAACATTGGCGACAGAGGAAGCCAGGGTGCCTCCGGGCCGCGAAAATACGACCGGCGCGCCTCAATAAACCTCGCCGACGCAGCAGCGCAGGCTACCGCCGGCTTTCTCTATCTCGTCCAGCGGCACGCTGCGTACGGCGAAGCCCGCGTTCCCGAAATCGTTGCAACTGGCAGGTCGCAGAGCATCCGCGGCGGCCCGGCTCATCCATACCGCATCGGCGGTCGGCGCGATGCAGTTGCCGGCGAAAGCCAGCCTCTCGGTACGGTCCAGCAGCACCGCATGCGGTGCGTACAGCGTGGCGATCGCGTCGACCACATCCGGGTCGGCGAAGCCTTCTGCGCAGATCGAGACCGCCCTCCCGGCAAGCACGCTGAGCACGACATTGGTGTGGTATTCGCCCGGGGCGAGGTCGAACAGCAGCATGGCGCGCAGGCCGAAGGCGATATGCATCGCCGCCGCACCCACTTCGTCGCAGCGTTCTGACAGGCCGCAGAAGCCCAGCCCACGGGCACGATCGATGACCAGCGAGCCGGTCAGCTCGCCTACGCCGTCCTTCTGGCGCAGGTCATGCAGCTCGTAACCCAGCGCATCGGTGAAGAAGCCGCGGATGTCGGCGCGCTCGGCCTCGCGCTGGCGCACCGGATGACGCATGCGCGCGATCAGCACGCGGCCCGGCGCGGTGGCGAAGACGTTGTTCGGGAACACCGCATCGGGCGTGGCCGGGTCGCCGGCGAAACAGATCGCCGGCAGCGTTGCGGTCAGCGCACGCTGCAGGCCACGGTGCTGAGCCAGCGCGCGCTCGCCGTCGACAAGGCGCGCCAGGTCCATGTAGCGGTTGTCGGACGCGGACTCGGCGGCGAGCGCAAAGCCTTCCGGCGCGACCAGAAAGACAGCCTTCGGACACGCCGGCGCGATCGGATCGAGCCTGCGCGCCTCACGGAGGAAGGCCGCGATGTCGCGGGTGATCATGCCGCCTGCCTCGCGCCGGCACGCGTGGCCGCGAGCGCGCGTTCGACCAGCGACCAGTCCGCGTCGGCGCGGTGCGCGCCTTCGCTCAGCACCTGCCGGAACAGACGGCCGCCGGGCTGGCCGTGGAACAGGCCCAGCACATGCCGGATCATGTGCTTGAGTGCCACGCCGTGTGCGAGCTGTGCCTGCACATACGGGCGCATGCGCAGCAGCAGGTCCTCGCGCGGCGCGGCGCAGTCGCCGGGCGCTCCTGCACATCCCCGGATCGAATCCGGGACAGGCTCTGCCCCCGCAGCATTCGTCCCGCCATGGACAGCAGACAGTGCATTGGCGAGCCGATGCAGCACATAAGGATCGTGGTAAGCGACCCGGCCGAGCATCACGCCGTCGACGTGCCCGAGATGCGCGAGCGCATCGTCGACGCCCGTAATGCCGCCGTTGATCAGCACGGTCAGGTCCGGGCGCTCGCGCTTGAGGCGGTACACCCAGTCGTAGCGCAGCGGCGGGATCTCGCGGTTCTCCTTCGGACTCAGCCCCTGCAGCCAGGCCTTGCGCGCGTGCACGGCGAACAGCGTGCAGCCGGTCTGCGCGATCGTGTCGATGAAGTACCGGAAGCTCGGATAGTCCTCGACCTCGTCCACGCCCAGCCGGCACTTCACCGTCACCTGGGCCGGCGTGTCCGCTACCGCCGCACGCATCGCCGCCACGCAGTCGGCGACCAGCGAGGGCTCGCGCATCAGGCAGGCGCCGAAGCGTCCGGCCTGGACACGGTCGGAGGGGCAGCCGACGTTGAGATTGATCTCCTCGAAACCCAGCGCCGCCGCGATCCGCGTGGCATCGCCGAGCGCGCCCGGCTCGCTGCCGCCGAGCTGCAGCGCGAGCGGGTGCTCGGCCGGATCGTAGCCGAGCAGGCGTTCGCGGTCGCCGTGGAGCACGGCCTGCGCATGCACCATCTCTGTGTACAGGCGTGCGTGCGGCGCGAGCTGGCGATGGAAGTAGCGGCAGTGCCGGTCCGTCCAGTCCATCATCGGTGCGACGCAGAGTCGGTGGGCGTTCGATTCCATGCCGCCATGATCGCGCAGGACGCAGCCGGACTCCACGAACCCGCTTCCCTCGCACGCCGCCGACCGCGGCTGCACGTCGTTTCCGGCCGAGGCCAAGACCGATCCGATCCGCCCTGTGTCGCTTCGATCAGGGCAGCCGCGCGTCCAATGGATGCAAATGCGAACGATTCCTGTTAATTTTATCAGGCACTTTTCATCCGATCGCTCTCATGCTCATTTCCTCACACGCCCGCAAGTCCAGCGCATCGCTTTCCCTGTCGACCGGACCGGTACAGCGGCTGACCGCTGCCGGCCTTGCCCTGACCGCCTTGTTCGCAGGCAACGCTTCCGCCGATGGCACGGACGTCGCCGATCCGAACAACACCGCCGCGCCGACCTCGCCCGACCAGC
>DATHOV010000426.1:0-3246 GCA_035484515.1 Lysobacteraceae bacterium | reverse complement strand
ACGGGTGTTGGCGCGGCACCAGCACCACGCGCCGCCAGCGATACAGCGGCACCGGCATTCCGCCCGATGGGGTCGCGCCCGAAGTGCTGATCACCGCGAAATCGGCATCGCCGCGCGCGAGATGCTCGAGCACTTCGCCATCGGCGACCGGCTGCAGGTGCACGCTCACGCGCGGGAACGCGCGCTTGATCGCAGCGATCGCGCTCGGCAGCACGTGCCGCGCCTGGGTATGGGTGGTCGCGAGCACGAGCCGGCCTTCGTTCTCGCCGCGTTCGTTCGCGGCATAGGCGCGGATGTTGCCGGCTTCCTCGAGGATGCGTCGCGCATGCACGAGCACCTGCTGGCCCGCGGGCGTGATCGCTTCGAGGCTGCGCCCCTTGCGCGCGAACAACAGGAAGCCGAGTTCGTCCTCGAGCAGCTTCAGTTGCTTGGACAGGCCGGGCTGGGTCGCGTGCACTCGCTCGGCGGCGAGGGTGATGTTGAATCGCGAATCGGCGATCGCAACGAGGTAGCGGAGCTGGGTGAGGGTCATCCGGGTCGTCCCCTTGATCTGTGTGCCGCAGGAATGCAACGCGTTGTTACATGCGCTTGCGACAACACATCGGGAAAGAACCCAGGGACATTGCACGACCTCGCCACCAGCCGCGATGGCGGTGCTGGTACGACACTATCCGAACCCCCCGCGAGCGTCCAGCAAGCGCGCTGTCGCGCTTATTCCGGCCGGGCATGAATGCAGCACGACCGATCATTTCCGTCGTGCGCCCGGCGACTCCAGGATCGAGCCTCCCGATCCGTGCGTTTCGACATGACCGCTGTGCTGTTCCCGCTGTTTGCCGACCTGCGCGATCGCCCCGTCCTCGTGGTGGGTGGCGGGGCGATCGCCGCGCGCAAGATCGAGCGGCTGCGGGCGGCCGGTGCGCGCGTGCGGGTGGGCGCTCCGGCACTCGATCCGGAACTGCAGGCGCTCGTGGCATCGCGGGCGATCTTCCATCGCACGGGGCACTTCGCGCCGGACTGGATCGATGGCGCATGGCTGGTCGTCGCCGCAACCGACGACGAAGCCGTCAATCGCGCGGTCGCCCAGGCGGCGCGCGATCGCCAGGTGCTGGTCAACGTCGTCGACGATGCGGAGTTGTCGAGCTTCCACATGCCGGCCGTCGTGGAGCGCGGAGCGGTCGTGGTCGCGATCTCCAGCGGGGGCGGCGCGCCGATGCTTGCGCGTCGTCTGCGCGAGCAACTGGAAACCCTGCTCGACGAATCGCTGGGCGCGCTCGCGGCGTTGTTCGCACGCCAGCGTGCCCGCATCCGCGCGCGCCTGCCGCGGATCGGCGAGCGGCGGCGGTGGTTCGACCGCATTCTCGAGGGCGTGGTGCCGGACTTGCTGCGCCAGGGACGCAGCGCCGAAGCCGAGCAGGCCCTGCTCGACGCGCTCGACGAAGCCGCACAATCCGCAGCCTCCGGCAGCGTCGCCCTGGTCGGCGCCGGCCCCGGCGATCCCGGCCTGCTGACCCTGCGTGCGCTGCGCCTGCTCAACCAGGCCGACGTGGTCCTGCACGACCATCTGGTCAGCGACGGGGTGCTCGCCCTCGCGCGTCGCGATGCGGACTTCGTCGATGTCGGCAAGCAGGCCGGCGACCACAGGACTTCGCAGCAGCGCATCCACGCGCTGATGCTCGAACACGCGCGTGCCGGCAAGCGCGTCGTGCGGCTAAAGGGCGGCGATCCGTTCGTGTTCGGCCGCGGCGGCGAGGAACTCGAATTCCTGCAGGCGCACGGCATCGCGTTCGAGGTCGTGCCGGGCATCACTGCGGCGCTGGCCTGCGCAGCGTACGCGGGTATTCCGCTGACCCATCGCGATCACGCGCAGTCGGTGCGCTTCGTCACCGCGCACTGCAGGGAGTCGCTCGACGGCCTGGACTGGCGCGCGCTCGCGCAGGAACGGCAGACGCTCGCGGTCTACATGGGCGTGGCCGGCCTCGACCGTCTGCGCGCGCGCCTGCTCGCGCACGGCCGCGACGCGGCGACACCGTTTGCATTGATCGAGAACGGCTCGCGGCCGGAACAGCGTGTCGTCCTCGGCACGCTCGCCGACCTGCCCGAACGCGCGCGCGAGGAAGCCGTGAGTTCTCCGGCCTTGCTGATCCTGGGCGAAGTCGCGGCGCTGGCCGAAAGCCTGCACTGGTTCGGCGCAAGGCCGCTTTCGAGGCCCTCGTCCAAAACGCCGGCAGACACCGCGGGCGTTGACTTGCTCGAGCCAGACCGCGCCGCTGCCTGATCGTCCTCGTCGGAAGGCATGCAGGGCATGATGTCTGCACGCGCCCATTCCGGCCAGGTGCGCGCTACCGGGCACCGATCCTCTGTGTTGTAATCAGTCGGTCAACACAGGGGGTCTTATGGGCAAGTCGCATCTTGCAGGTCGCCTGACCTTGCTCGTTGCCGCGTTCGCGGGCCTTTTCCTGATCTTCTGCGCGACCACCTGGTACACGGTCGACCAGGTGCGCGTGCAGGGCAAGATCTACGAGCAGATCGTCTCCGGCAAGGACCTGATCGCCGACATCCTGCCGCCGCCGGAATACATCATCGAAGCGTATCTGGTCTCGCGCGAACTCAACGATGAAACTGATCCGACCAGGATCAGCGAACTGGTCGAACGCGGCGACCAGCTGCGCGTGGACTACGAAAGCCGGCAGGAGTTCTGGCGGCGCGAGTTGCCGCAGAATTCGCTGAAGGACCTGATGACGGTGACGGCGTATCGCAGCGCCATGCAGTTCTTCCAGTTGCGCGACGAGCAGTTCGTCCCGGCGATACGCGCCGGCGATCACGAACGCGCCAAGGCCATCCTCGCGCAGATGAAGCAGCACTACGACGCGCACCGGCTGGCGATCGACCAGGTGGTGCAACTCGCGACCCAGCAGAACGCGGCGTACGAGTCGCAGTCGAAGGACGTCATCGCCCACCAGACCACCCTGCTCGTCGTGCTCGCCGCCGGCATCCTGCTGGTCGTCGGATTCATGGCCGTGTATGCGCAACGCAGCGCGCGCGATCTTTCCTCTCGCATCCGGATGGCATCGGAAATCGCCAACCGGGTGGCGTCGGGCGATCTGGCCACCGAAGTCCCGGGCACCGACCGCGACGACGAAGCCGGGCAACTGCTGCAGGCGATCAACAAGATGACGCTCAGCCTGCGCGGCCTGGTCACCCGCGCCAAGCAGGCCTCGATCGAGTTGATGAGCACGGCCACCGAAT
>DATHOV010000425.1:0-3334 GCA_035484515.1 Lysobacteraceae bacterium | reverse complement strand
CCTGATCGATGCGGGCATGACTCTGTCGCTCCGCGTGATGCGCGGCAAGGCGTGGTGGCGGCCGCATCGCGAGCATCTTTACCAGTGGCTCGTGCGCAGCCGGCACACGCATGCCAAGGTTACCTGCTGCTACGCCATATGGACGCTGGCGACAAGTGCCCTGGCCCTTTCACTGACGCGTTGCCGAGCCGACGTTAGGCTGGCGCTAACCATCGCTGTAATAATATCAGGCGCATTGTTCTGGCTGTGGCTGAGGAACCGTTTGTGGATAGAAACCAGAAAGTGCCGCTGATCGAACGAAGCTTCGGCTGGATCGTCGGGTGGCTGCCGCGCGCCATGATCGTGTTGCACGACCTGGGCATGGTGTGGCTGTGCTGGGTCGGACTGGACGTGCTTCGCTACAGGCTCGTGCCCGGCCATGTCGAGGTGTTGCTGTTTTCGTCGAAGGTCGCCCTCGTCCTGCTTGGGCAGGGGCTCGTCTTCTGGTGGGTAGGTCTCTATCGTGGCCTCTGGCGTTTCGCGAGCCTGCCGGACATGATGAACATCGCCAAGGCCAGCGTACTGGGCCTGCTGACGATCGTGCTCGGATTGTTCATCGCCGACCGGCTCGACCTTGTACCGCGTTCGGTACTCGTGCTGTATCCGATCGTCCTCGTGGTTCTGCTCGCTGGACCGAGGCTGCTCTATCGGTCATGGAAGGATAGTCGCGATGCCTACGATGCGAGCCATCCCGCGACGCGCGTACTGATACTCGGCGCTGGACGCGCGGGCGAAGCGCTGGTTCGCGGCATGATCCGCGACGGTAGCCATCGCACTGTCGGCTTCCTCGACGACGACCAGCGCCTGCATGGCGCGAAAGTGCAGGGCGTGCCAGTACTCGGTGCCTTGGGCGATCTGGTCGAGATCGCGCGCGAGACCGGCGCGGGTTTGATCGTGATCGCGATCCCGAGTGCCGATGCGGTACAGATGCAACGCGTTGTCGCCTTGTGCGACGAAACCGGTTTGCCGTTCCGAACCGTACCGCACTTGCTCGACGTGCTCGAAGGACGCGTCGCTCCCGGCGAACTCAAGGAGGTCGCGATCGAGGACCTGCTGGGTCGCGAGCCGGTCGCACCCGACTGGGCGGCCATGCGTGCGTGGATCGGCGGCCGCTCGGTGCTCGTAACCGGCGCAGGCGGCTCGATCGGCTCGGAACTGTGCCGGCAGATCGCCGAACTCGGCGCGAGTTCCCTGACCCTGGTCGAGCAGAACGAACTCGCTCTGGTCACCATCCATGCGGACATACACCGCCGTGCGCCATCGTTGCAGTTGCATAGCGTGCTCGGCGATTGCGGCGATCGCGCGGTGATCCAGCATGCCCTGCGCCTGGGCCGCGCGCAGGCGGTACTGCATGCCGCTGCGTACAAGCATGTGCCCGTGCTCGAAGAACAGGTGCGCGAGGGGGTGCGCAACAACGTGCTGGCCACGCAGGCCGTGGTCGAGGCGAGTGCGGCATTCGGAGTCGACACTTTCCTGCTGATTTCGACCGACAAGGCCGTCGATCCAGTGAATGTACTGGGCGCCAGCAAGCGGCTGGCGGAGATGGCCTGCCAGATGATCACGTCGCAGGCGCGGATGCGGATGGTCATCGTGCGTTTCGGCAATGTGATCGGCTCCGCCGGGAGCGTCGTACCGATCTTCCGCGAACAGATCCGTCGCGGCGAGCCTGTCACGGTCACGCATCCCGAGGTGAGCCGTTATTTCATGACGATATCCGAAGCCTGCCAGCTCATCCTGCAGGCCGCGGCTGTCGGAGGCGACCAGGGCATATTCACCCTCGACATGGGCGAGCCCGTACCGATCAGGCTATTGGCCGAGCAGATGATCCGGCTGGCGGGGAAAGTGCCGGGTCGCGACGTGCAGATCGTCTACACGGGATTGCGCGCCGGCGAAAAACTGCACGAAAGGCTTTATCATGCCGACGAGAACAACCGCATGACGGCGCATCCAAAGATCCTTCAGGCGCAATCGCGCAGCGTCGATGCGGCCGGTTGCCTCCGCATCCTCGCATCGCTGCGTACTGCGGTCGAGGAATACGACGAATCGTGCCTGCACCGGCTGTTGCGAGACGCCATTCCCGAGTACAAGCCAGCCCATGGAGCGGTGATCGTTCCGTTGCCGGTCGGCAGACGGAGCCATGTTTGATGACCGCTGCACGCCCATCGTCCGGATTCTCCCGCATTCGCAAGGCGGTTTTTCCCGTTGCCGGGCTCGGCACGCGCTTTCTTCCTGCCACCAAGACCGTGCCGAAGGAAATGTTGCCGATCATCGACAAGCCGTTGATCCAGTATGCAGTGGACGAAGCGATCGAGGCAGGTTGCGACACGTTGATCTTCGTCACCAATCGTTACAAGCACGCGGTCGCCGATTATTTCGACAAGGCCTATGAGCTCGAGCATCGGCTGGAAGCCGCTGGCAAACTCGAATTGCTGCAGCGCGTGCGAGATGTGTTGCCTGGCGGCGTGCGTGCCGTGTTCGTGACCCAGACCGAAGCACTGGGTCTCGGGCACGCGGTGCTGTGCGCGCAGGCGGTAGTCGGCAATGAGCCGTTTGCAGTGATGTTGCCGGACGATTTGATCTGGAATCGTGGGCCAGGCGCATTGGCGCAGATGGCCGACCTGGCGGAGCAGAAGCAGTGCAGTGTGATCGCGGTGCAGCAGGTACCACGTGAACAGACCGGCAGCTACGGTATCGTCGCGACCGACGAATTCGAGGCGCGTAGCGGCCGGATCACGCGCATCGTCGAAAAACCCGATCCCACCGTGGCGCCCAGCACGCTTGCCGTCGTCGGCCGCTACGTGCTCGATCCGCGGATATTCGAATTGCTCGAAGCGACGAAGCCCGGCAAGGGCGGCGAGATACAGCTCACCGATGCGATCGCCGCGCTGCTGACCGAACGCACCGTCAACGCCTATCGCTTCAAGGGCACGCGTTTCGATTGCGGCACCCACATCGGACTGGTCGAGGCGACCATCCGCTTCGCGCTCGACCATGAGGCGCTCAGCGAACCGGCTCGTCGTTCGATGCAGAGCGCACTCGACGAACTCGGCGTCGAGGATTCGCCGTAGCCTTCTCCCGCGTTGCGTCAGGCGAGAAAAGGCGGCCTCCGGGCCGCCTTTTCATGAGACGAGTGAGGGTTCAGATCAGAACGCCACATCAGTTGCAGTACTTGTCCTTCAGGCTCGGATCGAGGTCCTTAAAAGAAACGGCGAGCTGAACTCGCCGTTCCGGTAATGCACCCTCTGACGGGTCTCATTACGCGATCACTGATGTCACTCCGCAGATCGGTGCCCTT
>DATHOV010000424.1:0-3325 GCA_035484515.1 Lysobacteraceae bacterium | reverse complement strand
GGGCTGCCGACGCTGCGTCTCATCCGCACCGCGATGGGAACTGTCGGACTCGATGCCCTCGCGCCGGGGCAATGGCGCGAGGAGGCATCGCCGCGACCGCGCCGCTCAGGTTGAGGTTGTGGGCTTCGTCGAGGTCGCGGGCTTCGCCTTGTGCGCCGCGGTCTTGCGTGCGACTCGCCGCGCCGGCTTGCGACCCACCCGGACCGACTTGACCTCGATCGGCGCCTTCGAGGCGCCTTCGGTCGCCTCGAACGCACGCTTGTTGCGCTTCACGATCCACAGGGCCATGCCGGTGCCGACCGCAGCGGTCACGGCGATCGCGGCTGTCACCGGATTTCGGCGCACCGCACCGACGATCTTCCTGCTGCCGCTGCCCAGGACGACGAGATTCGTGCCCGCTCCGATCGCCTTGATCGCCCCCGGCACCCAGCGACTCACACCGTCCCTGAGCCGCGAAGCTGCGTCGGTCGCCAGGATCATGGCGCTGGATGCGGTTCCATTAAGTTTGTTCATGACTTCATTCCCTGTCATCGCCGATCGCTGCGTCGGCTCGCGGGAGTTACGCTAGCAGAGCCTGGATGAACGCAACGTGCCTGCGCGATCCGGTCCGCAATGGAGGCACCGATGATGACTGCCGGCGCAACGACGTTCAGGGACCACTTTTCCGGCCACGCCGCCGACTACGCGAATGCGCGGCCGCACTATCCGGCGGCGCTGTTCGACTGGCTCGCCACCCAGTGCGCCGAACACGACTTCGCCTGGGACGCTGGCTGCGGCAACGGCCAGGCCGCGTGCGAGCTGGCCACGCGCTACGCACAGGTGTACGCGAGCGATCCGAGCGCCGAGCAGATCGCGGCCGCGCAGCAGGCGCCGAACGTCCGCTATGCGGTCGAAGCCGCCGAGCGTTGTTCGCTGCCCGATGCGGGCGCCGACCTGGTTACCGTGGCGCAGGCGATGCACTGGTTCGACGTGCCGCGCTTCCAGTCCGAGGCGCGCCGCGTGCTGCGGCCGGGCGGCGTGTTCGCGGCATGGACCTATGCGAAGTCGAGCGTGACGCCCGAGGTGGACTTGCCGTTCGGCTGCCTTCACGACGAGTTGCTGGAAGACTGGTGGCCGGACGGACGCCTGCATCCGCTCGACGGCTATGCGAACCTGCCGTTCGCCTTCGAGCGCATCGCCGGCATACCCGTCTTCGCCATGCGCTGCGACTGGAACTACGCCCAGTACACGGCCTATCTGCGCAGCTGGTCGGCCTGCCAGCGCTATGCGCGCGCGACCGGCAAGGATGCGGTCGCGATGATCGATGCGGACTTGCGCGATGCCTGGGGCGATCCCGCGCGCGTACGCACGGTGGCGTGGCCGCTGACGGTACACGCGGGCCGCACGTAGGCGGCACGGGAAAACGATGGCGTGGCGCCTCTCGGCGGCCACGCCCTGCCGTCTTTACCAGCCGACGTTGAAGCCCACGCCCGCGGTGTTCTCGCCGTTCGCGAACGCGGCGCCCAGGCGCAACGATGCATGCGGCGAAATCAGTCGGCTGAAGCCGATCGACACCGCCTGCTCGCTGTGGAACGTGCCTGCGCCCACGCTGAACTGGTTGTCGCCCGCGATGCGTCCATCCGGACCGATCATGCTCATCGCCGAGGCCAGCGCGCCGACCGTGTTGATGCGCCGGTTGGTCTGGTCGAACTCGTCGTTCATCTGCGTCTGCAGGTCCTGGACCGAGGTGTCGAGCGTGGCGAACTGGGTATTGGTGTAGTTGTTCGCCGCAGTCAGCGTGGCCGCTGCGCTCGCATCGGTGTGGGCATTGGCTGCCGACAGCGTGCTGGCATTGCCGGCGTCCGCATGCGCGTTCGCTGCGACCAGGGCAGCCGCATCGCCCGAGGTCATCGCGGACGAGCCGTTCGTTCCGGCCAGAGCGGTGACCTGCGCATTGCTCTCGGCCAGTGCGTTGTCGGCCGTGCTCAGGGCGGTGTTCGCCGTGGTCATCGCCGCCCGTGCGGTCGTCGTCACCACCGCCTCCGAGGCCTGCAACTGGCCGAGGTTCACGGCATCAGTCGCCTGGGTGCCGGCGGCCACGTTGGTGATCTGCCGCTCGCTACCGGGACTGCCCACCGACACCGTATTGGCACGGGTCGCCACCGAATTGGCGCCGAGCGCGACCGAATTGTCCGCCGTCGCGCTGGCATTGTCGCCCAGCGCGGTGCTGTCGGGCCGGGCCGCGTCGCTGCCTTCGCCGAATGCGCTGGCACGGGTGCCGGTTGCGGACGCACCGCTGCCGACCGCGGTCGAATCGGTTCCGCTTGCGGTCGTCGTCTCGCCTGCGTCCATCACGCCATTGCTGTTCGCGTCGAACCAGCCACCCACCGCGACGCTGCCACTGCCGCTGGCCTTCGCGCCGGTACCGGCAGCCAGGGTTCCACGGCTGCTGGCGCTGTTGCCGTAGCCGAACGCGCTGGAATCGACGCCGGTGGCCGTGTTGCCGCTACCGAACGCGCTGCTGAAGCTACCCAGCGTACGATTGTCGTAACCGAACGCGCTGCTGTATGCGCCGCCGGCCGTGTTCTTGCCACCGACTGCCAGGCTGTGGTTGCCGTTGGCCCGGTTGGAATAACCCACGGCGCTGCTGTAGTTGCCCAGCGCGCGGTTGTCGTAGCCGAACGCGGCGCTCTTGTTGCCCTTGGCGTAGTTGCTGTCGCCGACCGCGCTGGAATCGATGGCCGAAGTGTGGTTGTCGAAACCGAAGGCGCTGGCGTGTGCGCCACCCGCGTGGTCGAGGGCACCGACCGCAGAGCTCGATGTGGCATACGCCTGATTGCCGTAGCCGATCGCGACGCTGTTCAATCCGTCGGAGCCATTGCGGTTGCCGATGGCGCTGCTACCGACTCCGGACGCCGCATTGTCTATGCCGAACGCACTGCTCCTTCGACTGGACGCGGTGTTGTCGTAACCCAGTGCGCTGCTGGCTCCGCCAGTAGCGGAGTTGTCGTAACCCAGCGCGCTGTCGCCCTTCGTGAAGACTGCGACGCCTCCGCTTCCGTAGAACTTGCCCGCGGTGTCGTGGAATCCGACCGCGGTGCCGTCGTTGCCGTAGGCGTGATCGACATCGCCCACTGCGGTAGCTCCATGGGCGTGGTAATGGATGCTGTTGTAGTAGAAGCCGGCGCCGGCGACGCTCTGCGAGCCGAACGCGCTGCTGTAATGCCCCGCGGCATAGTTGCGGTAGCCGAATGCGCTGGTGTTGCGGCCATAGGCGTGGTTTTCGAAACCGAAGGCGCTGGCTTCACTGCCCAGAGCGCGATTCTCGTAGCCGAAGGCGTTGCTC
>DATHOV010000423.1:0-5889 GCA_035484515.1 Lysobacteraceae bacterium | reverse complement strand
AGGTCGTAGGGTTTCTGCGGGAGTAGCCGGTTGTTCGATTCGGCCTGCACGGCTTCGACCGCTTGCTGGGGCGTCGATGCCTTGCGCGGATCCGCATGCGCTGGAGCGCCGATGAAGCCGGCGAGATCGTGCACATCGAGGTTTCTGGAGGCCAGCTCGGCAGTCAACCGTTTGCGCTGACCGGTGTTGTCGATCCGCACATCGCCTGCGAGGTCGCTCTTGCCCACCGTGCCGGTAAAACGATCGAAGCTCCACACGTGGCCGATATGGCCCAGCGTTCCATGCAGGCGATACGGTGGAGTCTCCGGCATCGCGATGCCCAGCAGGCGATAGAGCAGGGCCAGGTCGGGACCAGCGAGCGAGAAGTCGAGATTGAATCCGGTGAGTTGCAACGGGTGGCGCAGCGCGCCGATCGCACGCGCATGCGTGGGCCCGGCGGCAGCGGCGAGATCGATGCGATAGGGCGTCAGCGTATTGGCCATGTCGAGCGGTGAATCCGCGCGACCGGCGAGCGAGAACGGATTGTTCCGGTAGGTTCCTCTGCCCCGCAGGTTCAAGGGCGCGAGCCCTGGCGAGGCTGCTTTGTCGCTGTCGAGATCGATCACGAGATCCGTATGCTTCGCGTCGTCGACATAGTGAAGCTCGCCATGGTCGACCGTGAACTGTCGGATCACGGGGTTCGCTCCTGAATCCGGCAACGACCAGTTGTCGCTGCCGTCGTGATAGCGCTCGAGCAGCACCGAAGGCCGGATCAGGTGAATCTCGGGAAATATCGTCTTGCCGTTCAGCAGCGGCCAGAGCTCGACCCGGAACTGCAGTTGCCGCGCGGATGCCATCGTCGGCTGCATCGCGCCCCTGATGTTGCCCAGCCGCAGGCCATCCATGGTCATCAGCGGTTGCATGGACAGGCGCACGTCGAGATTGCCGTCGATATGGAATTCGCGTCCGGTCGCGGCGCTCACGCGGCGCTCGACATAACCCTTGAACAGGTTCCAGTCGAACAGGGCGAACGCCACGGCAACGATCGCCAGAACCCCTGTCGCAAGCAGCCAGGGCCAGCGTCGTCGCGGAGAGGGTGCCTTCGATTCCGCTCGTGGCGCATCCGGTTCGGACGACAGGTCGCGTCCGTGTGTCGCATTCGAGAGATCCATCTCGTCGTTCTGCATGGGGCCAGTGTAGAGGGCCCGACCGGCGATTCCGCGGTAGCTCGCACATCGCGTTCACCGAAGGTTCCCGTGCGAACGCGAAACGAACATGTGTTTTACGACTTGCTAACGCATCCAATACGAAACCGGGCGTAAGAAGACATGCATGCCGTATGCGAACGCATGTTCATCAGAACAGTGCGTCGAATTCCGACAGCAGACTCGTGAGCCGATTCGCCTCAGGCACCGTATCGAATTCGCGAACGGCCTGTGCGGCGACGCTGCTGCTCTCCGGAAAGCTGTTTTCCTCGACCGCCTCGCGCACGTTTGGGATGAAGACGAACTGCAGCCATTGCACGAACGTCATCGTGTCCATCGCGAAGGCTTCGCTGAATTGCAACTGCTTTGGCGTTGGCAGTCGGTTCTGCCAGAAACCGCAGGCGCGCATCTCCGCTTCGATCGCCTCCAGTTTCGCTGCAACGGCTTCCTGCAAGGCGGTTCGTTCCATCGTTGCGGTCACAGTCCTTTTCCTTCATGCAATGCGGCGTACGGTGGCAAGACTGCGCAGGGGATCAATCCTCGTCGCGCGGCAAGCCTTCATAACGTGGGCCGCGCGGTACGTTGGATCGATCAGGGCGTGGACCCTGTGGCCGGGCGTTCTGCGGAGGGCCACCGGGTCCGCGCGGGGATGCATTCGCGCGCGGTCCGTTCGGACGTTGGCCTTCCGGACGCGGGCCATGCGGGCCACGGCCGGGACCGGCATGCGGACCACGCGGTGAGCCAGCATGGGAGCCGCGCGGCATGCCGCCATGTGGACGATCGCCGCGAGGGGGACGATCGCCCTGCGGTCGCGGAGCGACGCCCATCGGATCGTGTCCACCACTATGGCCTGGACGCGGAGCGCCTTGTCCACGATAAGCCCCACGTTCTTTCTGCTGCGGCCCATTCGGATTCGGACGGCCGGGTCCACGGCGCTGTTGCGGTCCATTCGGCGAACGCGGGCCGGTATCGACGCCATCGGGCACGTACCAGCTGCGGAATTCGGTGCTGTTGCCGGCATGTGCAGATGGCGCGCCACGGTGTGGCGGACGACCTTGTCCGTGGGGCTTTGCGCCCTGGTGACGTGGAGCTCCGGGCTGGGGTCCCATCGGATTCGGACGGCCGCGATAGCCGCCTCCCGGGCCGCCGCGCGCGGGGCGGTCATGGCTGTACGAAGCGGGTGGCTGCTCGTCGTGCGCGCCACGCGCATGAGCGCGCGGTGCGCCGGGACCACGCGGTGCGCCGGGATGGCCACCACGCGCAGGGCCCCTGGGACCACCGCGACCGGGGCCCCCAGGACGTCCGCCTGGCCCCCCGCGACGCGGACGATCCTCGCGCACGTGGTCGAAGCGGCGCAGTTCGCGGCCTTCGTCGGCAGTCGCCATCGCGCCGTTGACATAGGCCTTGCCGGTGCGGTCTTCCTTGCGCAACTGGATCTCGGCGCGCGCCTTGCGCTGGCCGATCACCGGCTGCAGGGTCAGCACCTGGGTGCCGCCTTCCAGACCGAGTTCCTTTTGCAACGCTTCCACGTCGGCAAGCGGCAATTCTTCGCTCTGGCCGCGCTTGAGCAAGCGGGGCAGGGTGACCGAGCCGTAGCGGATGCGCTTGAGCCGGCTGACCTGGAAACCCTGCGATTCCCACAGGCGCCGCACTTCGCGGTTGCGGCCTTCCTTCACCAGCACGCGGAACCAGGAGTGCGAATCGGAGCTGTTGATGCGTTCGATCGTGTCGAACTTCGCCGGGCCGTCGTCGAGCGCGACGCCGCGCTGGAGCCGGTCGACGATGTTGTCGGGCACTTCGCCATGGATGCGGCAGACGTATTCGCGTTCGACTTCGCGCGAAGGATGCATCAGGTGGTTGGCGAGTTCGCCGTCGGTGGTCAGCAGCAGCAGGCCGGTGGTGTTGATGTCGAGCCTGCCGACCGCGATCCAGCGCGCGCCCTTGATGTTCGGCAGCGCCTCGAAGATGGTCGGGCGGCCTTCGGGGTCTTCGCGGGTGGTGACCTCTCCCTCGGGCTTGTTGTAGATCAGCACGCGCGCCGGTTCGTTGAGCGCGCTGGCGACGAACACCTTGCCGTCGAGTTCGACGCGGTCGCCGCCGTGGATCGACTGGCCGATCGTGGCGACTTCGCCGTTGACCTTGACCAGGCCCTGGTTGATGCGTTCCTCGAGTGCGCGGCGCGAGCCGAGCCCGGCCTGGGCGAGCACCTTGTGCAGGCGTTCCTCCAGTTTCGGCGTCGAATCGTCGCCATTGCGGTTGAGCGAAAGGCGCTCGCGGCTTTTGTCCGCGGCGGGCTTGTCGCCGTGCGCGTGGTGTTCGGAGTGATGCTTGTCAGTCATGGGTTTGCTCTTGCGCGTCATTGCACGCTTGGTCTTCATCGGGGTTGGGAACGACTGGAATGAGGCCGGCCGAAATGGGATCGGAGACCATTTCGGTGCTGGCATCCGGGTTGTCACGAAGGTAATCGGGGGAAAGGGTCTCGGACTCCATTTCGATCTCGCCACCCATTTCGATGATCGCCACTGTCGGGGCGGCTTCGAATGGAAGTTCGGGATCGAGTTCGGTCAGCTCGCCCAGTTCCGCGAGCGGCGGCAACTGATCGAGGCTCTTCAGGCCGAAGTAGTCGAGAAAAGTGCGGGTGGTCCCGTACAGCGCTGGCTTGCCGGGCACGTCGCGGTGGCCGACGACGCGGATCCACTCGCGCTCCTCCAGCGACTTGATCAGGTTGGTGTTGATCGCCACGCCGCGCACCTGCTCGATCTCGCCGCGCGTGATCGGCTGGCGGTAGGCGATCAGTGCGAGGGTTTCCAGGGTGGCGCGGGTGTACTTGACCTGGCGCTCGATCCACAGCCGCGAAACCCAGGTCTGCACGTCGCCGCGCACCTGATAGCGATAGCCGGATGCGACCTCGACCAGTTCGACGCCGCGGTCGGCGCAGGCGGCCTGCAGCGCCTCGAGCGCCTGCGCGATGGCTTCGCTCGTCACCGACTGTTCGTCGGCGAACAACTCGGCGAGCTGCGCGACGGACAGCGGACGCTGCGCCGCGAGGAGGGCGGCTTCGATGATGCGTTGCAGTAGGGTTGGGTCCATGGTTTCTCGAAGAGTCCAGGCATTCATCGACAGCAAGGCCAAGTCATCCGACGGGGCTGTCGTTTGCCCAATCGGCGTCGTCGAACTCGCTGGTCAGGTTCGCGATGTCATCGTTTGCAGCATCCATTCCATCATCCACGGGCAGCGCCAGCGACTTCACGTAGATCGGTGCGGTGGCCGTCTCCTGGACGATCTCCAGCAGCATTTCCTTGGCCAGCTCGAGGATCGCCAGGAAGGTCACCACCACGCCAAGCCGGCCTTCCTCCACGGTGAACAGCGCAGTGAAATCGTGGAACCTGCCGTCGCCGAGCGTACGCAGCACGTTGCCCATGCGCTCGCGCACCGACAGGGCTTCGCGGCGCACCGCGTGGTGCCCGAACATCTCCGCGCGCTTGAGCACGTCGCGCAGCGCCAGCAGCAGTTCGCGCAGGTCCACCGGCGGCGGCAGGCGGGTGACCTGGTGGTCGGGCATGTGCGCCGTGGCGATCGCGGTGTCGCGGTCGAGCCGGTTCAGCGCATCGATGTCCTCGGAGGCCTTCTTGAAGCGCTCGTATTCCTGCAGGCGACGCACCAGTTCGGCGCGCGGATCGACTTCCTCGCCGCTCGGGTCCACCGGCCGCGGCAGCAGCAGGCGCGACTTGATCTCGGCCAGCATCGCGGCCATCACCAGGTAGTCGGCCGCCAGCTCGAAGCGCAGATCCTGCATCGTCTGGATGTAGTCGACGTATTGTCGGGTGATCTCGGCAACGGGAATGTCGAGTATGTCGAGGTTCTGGCGACGGATCAGGTACAGCAGCAGGTCGAGCGGGCCTTCGAAGGCCTCGAGGATGATCTCCAGCGCGTCCGGCGGGATGTAGAGGTCCTGCGGGATCTCCAACAGCGGCGTGCCGCGCACGAAGGCGAACGGCATCTCGCGCTGCAGCGCGGTCGCTGCGACGGGAGAAGGCGTAAGCGGGGCGCTGGCGTCGGACGCCTGCTGCTCGGGTTCGTTGTTCACGCGGATCCGTGGTTCATGGTCTGCCGGCATCGGAGGCCGGCGCAGTGCAATTCGACTTGGTGTGCGCGAGCCATCGCGCATTCGCTTCGATCACAGTTCCAGGGGACGAAAGCCCTGGCGTCGCAGTTCCGGAACATCGCCCGTGGCGTCGATCACGCTGGTCGGACCCGGCTCGCAGTCCCCGCTGTCGAGCATGAAGTCCACCCGTTCCAGCAGCCGGTCGGCTACGTCGTCGGCCACGTGGCTGGCCAGATCCTCTGCATCCGGCAGTGCCACGCTTGTACTCAGCAACGGTTGTTCGACGGCCTGCAACAGGGCCTGCGCAACCGGGTGTTCGATCCTGCGCACGCCGATCGAGCGGCGCTTGTCCAGCTTCAGGCGGCGGGGCAGGTCGGAGGAGGCGGTCAGGACGAACGTGCAGGGACCGGGGGTCAGCGATTTCATCAGCCGGAAGGCTGTATCGCCGAGCCGGGCCATGCGCCCGACATCGCTCAACGACGCACAGAGTACGGTGAATGGATGCTTCGTGTCCAGCGCCCGCAGGCGGCGGACCCGTTCCTCGGCGTCGCGGGCATCGAGCGTCCACACGAAGGTATAGCCTGCATCGGTCGGGCACAG
>DATHOV010000422.1:0-9948 GCA_035484515.1 Lysobacteraceae bacterium | reverse complement strand
GTCCTTCCACGGCATCCCCGAACGCTACGTCCGCCGCGGCGATCCCTATCCGCGCGAATGCGAGGCCAGCGCGAAGGCGATCGCACAACGCCTGCGCCTCGACCCCGAACAGTGGAAACTGGCTTATCAATCGCGCTTCGGTCGCGAGCCCTGGCTCGGGCCGGCGACGACCGATGTGCTGCGCGACTGGGCGCGGCAGGGCATCGCGCGCGTCGACGTGGCCTGCCCGGGTTTCGCGGTCGATTGCCTGGAAACGCTGGAAGAGATCGCGATGCAGAACGCCGAGGTCTTCATCCGCAAGGGCGGGGTGAGCCTGCGCTACCTGCCGGCGCTCAATGCCGAGGATGTCCACATCGATGCGCTCGCCGGGCTGGTACGCCGGCACAGCTCGGGCTGGGCCGAGTGAGCAGGGTGCTGGATGACACCTGCTGGCGCGATCCAGGGACGACGAATTGAAAGAGGGCACGACAGCCTTTTTTCAATAATCGAATATTGGCTCGATGATTCGATGCGAACCTGATGGCTTGCGAAGGGCCGTAACCGAGGACTGCCGGATGCAGGAATTCTTCATCGACAGCCCGCGTGGCCGCATCGCCGCACTTCGCGCGGGCAACCGCAAGGGCGCGCCCCTGCTCGCCATGCACGGCTGGCTCGACAACGCGGCGAGCTTCGTGCCGCTGATGCCGTACCTGGCCGAGTTCGACCTGGTCGCGCTCGACCTGCCCGGCCACGGCGCGTCCTCGCATCGCGGAACCGGCTACGACTATGCCTTCGTGGACTGGATCCACGACGCGCTCGACGCGCTCGATGCGCTGGGCTGGCAGCGCGCGCGCCTGCTCGGCCATTCCATGGGCGCGGCGATCGCGACCATGGTCGCCGCCTCCGCGCCCGAACGGGTGGAGAAGATGGCGGTGATCGAGGCGCTCGGCCCGCTCGCCGGCGCCGCCACGACGGCCGGCGAGCGCCTGCGCGCGGCGGTCACCGCACGACGCACGGCCGCGCAGCGCCCGCGGAAGACGATCGCGAGCATCGAGTCGGCGGTAAAGGCACGGCTCGCGGTGGGCGACATGAGCGATGCCGCGGCGCGCCTGATCGTCGCGCGCAATCTCGAAGCGGTCGAAGGCGGCTGGCGCTGGCGCAGCGATGCGCGACTCGTCCTGCCTTCGCACCTGCGCATCACCGAGGAAGCTGCGCTGAGCATCGTCGCGGCGGTCGCCGCGCCGACCCTGCTGATCGCCGCCGACCCTGCGCCGCCCTACTTCACGCCCGAGATGCGCGCCGCGCGCATGACCTGCCTGCGCAACGGCCGCCTGGTCGTGCTGCCCGGCGGCCATCACCTGCACATGGAACAGCCCGAGGTCGTCGCCCCGATCCTGCTCGACTTCCTGCGCTGAGGAGCGTGCGGCGGCGACCTGCGGCCGCCGCGATTCCGGTGAGTCGCTTATTTCTGCTCGGACGTGCTCTGCAGGTGCACGTCGGCGCCGCCGCCCGCATCGGACGAGGCGACGATCGACACGATCACGCTGCGCTTGTCCTTCTGGAAGGTCAGCACCGATTCCTTGTCCGAACTCTGCATCGCCATCGCCTCGGTCCAGCCGCCCGATTTCATCGTGCTGTCGTAATCGGCATAGATCGACTGCATCGTGGCCGGCGTGTGCAGTTCCAGGATCACGCCCTGCGGCAGGGTGACCGCGGTCTTGATCGTGTACGACGAGGGCAGGTGCACGTCGGACGGAAAGCCCGCAGGCAGGGCGATATTGCCGCCGGCATTGATCTTGGACACGTTGCCCTTGTCGTCCTTGACCGTCATCTCCGTATGGTCGCCGGACTGGCTGACCTGCACCTTGCCCCCGGTGGCGGCCGCGACGGCCATCTCGGCGGCGCTCTGCGATGCGGACTTGCCGCAGCCGGTGAGCGCGATCAACACCGTGGACGAAACGATGCGGGCGAGGAAGTAGTGGCGCGAGTTCATGCTGGTTCTCCGTGACGATGCTAGCGGTGGTGCCCGGCGAATGGTAACGCTTCGGAACGTGGATGCGTTCGGATGGGAACAACGCGGGATGGATTGGGCGGCGGCCATTCTCCGGCAAGCCCGGGATCCGGGCATGACGAGCCTGCCGAAGTGGCTTCAGGCCGTCATGGTGCGACCAGCCGCCGCAAGCTCGACTTGAGCCCCGCGCCTTCGTCGTGCAGGTAGTCGCGCTGCGCGCGCCAGTCCTGTCCGCGCGCCTCGACCTCGCGCCAGAACGCGCGCGCGTGGTTGCGATGGACCAGGTGGCAGAGCTCGTGCACCAGCACGTACTCGAAAGCGGCAGGCTTGCCGAGCACCAGGGCGAGGTCCAGCGACAACGCATCGCGCGCGCTCAGCGATCCCCAGAGCGAGGACAGCGGCCGCACGCGGATCGAGGTCGGCGCGCGCGGGAAGCCCGGCAGGTAGTTCGGCAGCCAGCGGCCGATGTCGGCGCGCGCTTCGGCGAGATAGAACTCCTTCAGCGCGCGGCGGGCTGAGACGTCGCTGGCGGAGGCGGGCAGTGCGATCGCGACGCCGCCGTCATGCGCGCGCGCGCGTGCGTAGCGTCCGGTTTCCCAGAGCAGCGGTATGTCCTCGCCGCGCAGTGGGATCGTCTTGCTGTCGCGTCCGAACGGCGCTACCTCGTTCGCCGCATTCCAGCGCGGCAGCTGCATCGCGATCCAGTCGCGGTGCGCGTGCAGGAAGGCATCGGCCGCGCGCAAGGACGCGCGCATCGGCAAGGTCAACCGCACACCGCGTTCGCTCACCGAAATCTTGATCCGCCGCGCGCGCGGATGGCGCGCGCGCAGCACCGTGACCTCACTGCCGTCGGGCAGGCGCAGCGCGATGGTTTCGCTGGAGACGACGGGAAGCGTGCGCGTTGGGGCGATCAGGCGGCGCAGAAAGGAGGGCATGCGTACAGCATGCGGGCGGGCGACGCACAGTCAAGTGCCGGCTCAGGCCTCCGCGCGACTGAGCTTGAACGCCTTCTCCAGCATCCCGAACAACCGCTTCAGTTCTCCCGACATCAGCGCAAAGCGCGCATCGAGCTCGGCATGCACCGATTCGCGCTCGGTGCTCTCGAGCTGATCCACCGCGCCGTCGAGGAACTTCAGCTTGCGCACGACGAGGTCTTCGCCGAGCACGAAGGAGACGTGGTCGTCGAGCATCAGCGCCAGGCGGGTGGCCTGCTTGCCGGATTCGAGGTGCTTGCCGATTTCCTCGCCCTGCAGTTCCTGGCGCTGGCATTTCACGATCGCGCCGCGGTCGGCGGCGTCCTTGAGCTCGCACTCGTCGCCGAGGATCACGCCATCGGGCATCGCTTCGCCCGCGATCCAGCCGGTCAGCACTCCACGCGGGCTGGTCTCGGCGTTGAGCGGCAGCGCGGGGAAGCTGCCGAGCGCGCGGCGCACTTCGCTGACGACGTTCTCGGCCTGCTTGCGCGAGCTGGTGTCCACCGCGATGAAGCCGTGTTCGAGGTCAAGGTAGGCATCGGTGCGCAGCGGCCGCACGAAGGCGCGCGGCAGCAGGTCGATCACGATCTCGTCCTTGATCCGCTTGCGCGCACGACCGCCGAGCTTGCGGCCTTCGCGCTGCTCGGCTTCGGCGATCTTCTTGCCTGCCGCATCGTTGACCACGACCGACGGGAGCAGGCGCTCCTCGCCGCCGATGGTCAGCCAGATGCACTGGCCGACGCGATGCGACAACACCTCCCGATCGTCCTGAGCCTGTCGAAGGGCGCGACCGAAGGGCGAGACGAAACCGCGCGAGGACATTTCGAGGGGGCCGGCAGGCTTGAGTGCGCAGTCGGCGAGGTGGGTTTCGAGGTGGGAGAGATCGAGCGAAGCGGGGAAGCGGAACAGCGTCAGGTTGCGAAAAAACATTTACATCCTTCAGTAAGTAGGTTTGTCATATTTGCGGGGGTGAACGCAGCGCGCGAACAGGCTTGGCGCGGTCAGTCGCTGTCGTGCTCCGGTGACGAGCCCAGCCATGCATGCGCATCCGGCAACGGCGCGTCGCCGCGCCTGCCAAGCGCGAGGAAATCGAACAGCGCCGGATCGGCCAGCTGCGCCGCGCTCACATTGCCGAGCGAACGCGCGATCTGTTCGGTGCGCCCCGGCGATTCGCGCTCCCATGCATCGAGCAGGTTGCGGACCTGCCTGCGCTGCAGGTTCTCCTGCGAACCGCACAGCGTGCACGGGATGATCGGATACCGTTTCCACTCCGCATGCGCGGAAATATCCTTCTCGCTCACGCGTGCGAGCGGCCGGATCACGACGTGCTTGCCGTCGTCGCTGCGCAGCTTCGGCGGCATCGTCGCGAGCTTGGCGTGGTGGAACAGGTTGAGGAAGAACGTCGCCACCAGGTCGTCGCGATGATGGCCGAGTGCGATCTTGGTGAAGCCTTCGCGCTCGGCATGCGCATACAGCGCGCCGCGCCGCAGCCGCGAACACAGCGAGCACATCGTCTTGCCTTCCGGGATCACCCGCTTGACCACCGAATAGGTGTCCTGCTCGATGATCGTGTGCGCCACGCCGATCGATTCCAGGTAATCCGGCAGCACGTGCTCCGGAAAGCCCGGCTGTTTCTGGTCGAGGTTGACTGCGACCAGCTCGAAGCGCACCGGCGCCTTCGCCTGCAGCTGCAGCAGGACGTCGAGCATCGTGTAACTGTCCTTGCCCCCGGACAGGCAGACCATCACCTTGTCGCCGTCCTCGATCATCCCGAAATCCGCGATCGTGCGGCCGACCAGGTGGCGCAGGCGCTTGGCGAGCTTGTGCTGCTCGTGTTCGGCGCGCGGGTCGCCCGCCGGAACCCGTGCGATGGCGCGTTCGCTCGCGTGGCCGGCGCTGGATTGGCTGGAGGGAAGATTCATCGGATCGGCATCGGAACGGGCGCGCATTCTACCGCGCGGGCGGGGTTCGCCCGGTGTAAGCTGGCTGCGGCATCCGGCGCAGAGCGCGAAACCCGCATGCAACCCTACGATCCGGCCGACATCGTCGCCCAGCTCAGCCAGCTCAGACTCGAGCACCGCGACCTCGACGCCGCGATCGATCGCCTCGCCTCCGACCTGCGCATGGACGAGGTGCAACTGCGCCGCCTGAAGAAACGCAAGCTGTTGATCAAGGACGCGATCGCGCGGCTGGAGAGCAAGCTGATCCCCGATCTCGACGCCTGACGCCGGATCCGACCACACAGGGAACTGGCCGGATTCCCTGGCAACGCCCGTATCCCCAAGGTGAGGGCTGACGCGGTTTGTCCGGCAGTCTGGCCCCGCGACGACTCGTGATCCATGGCACATCATTCCGTCGCCGCGAGGTGTAAAGTCGGGTCGCCGACAGGCAGGCACCGGACCCGATCCGGCATGCCCGCGGCCGGGTTCGATCCGGCCGCACGCGTAGACACCATTGCGCCTTGGCGCGCATCCGTCCAACAGGGGAAATCGATGAAGACCACGACCGTTTCCATACACCGCAATCCTGCGCCGCGAACCCCCAAGACCCTCGCGCTCGCGGTCGCCGCCGCCCTGTGCGCGACGAGTGCATTCGCCGCCGCCAATGCCGCCGCCGGCTCGCCGGCGGCGGTCGCGCGCGTGACGCGACTGCAGTCCGGCGACGCCATCGTCGGCGCCCTGGCGATGACCCAGCCGATCCACGTGTCGGTTGGGCTGAAGATGCGCGACCGGGCCGGGCTCGATGCCTTCATCGCGAACGCGGCCGCCAGCCAGAAGCGGGGCGTGTTCGCGCCGCCGATGACCAGCGAGCAGTTCCTCGCCAGCCATGCGCCCACCCAGGCGCAGGCGCAGGCCGTTGTCGAATACCTGGCGCGGATGGGCTTCAGGAACATCCAGGTCGCGCCGAACCGGATGGCGGTGATGGCCGATGGCACCGCGCAGACGGCGCGCGATGCGTTCATGACGACCTTCGCCCAGGTGCGCACGCACGATGGCCGCATCGCCTACGCGAACACCGCCGAGGCGCAGGTCCCGGCGGCGCTGGCCGACACCGTGCGCGGCGTGCTGGGCCTGGAGAACGTGAACGTGGCGCATACCTTCGCGCGCCGGCAGTCGGGATCGGCGCATCCGCTGACGCTCACCTACCACTACCCCGATACCTTCCCGGCGATCTACGGCGTCGGAACAGCGGCGGCGGCGACCGACATCCCGGTCGGCATCGTCACCCAGGGCAACCTGGCCCAGACCAGGACCGATCTGGCCGCGTTCACGACCGGCCGCGGCCTGCCGGCGGTCACGACCCAGACCGTCCTCACGGACGGCTCATGCAGTCCCGCCTCCAGCAAAGCATGCACCTCCGGCACGGACGAGTGGGACCTCGACAGCCAGGACATCGTCGGCATGTCCGGTGGCGTGTCCAAGCTGATCTTCTACGACATCCCCAATCTCAGCAACGGCACTCTCTACGACGATTTCGTCGCGATCGTGGCGGCCAACAAGGCGAAGATCATCAACGTCTCGCTCGGCGAGTGCGAGACGGGCGCCGAGGGCACGACCGCCGGCATGACCGACGACACGTTCGCCACCGGCGTCGCGCAGGGCCAGACCTTCTCCATTTCCACCGGCGACCACGGTGCGAACGAGTGCGGCGACGGCGGTACCACGCCGAGCTGGCCGGCCAATTCGGAATACGTCGTCGCTGCGGCGGGAACCGATCTGAATACCACTTCGGGCGGCGCGTACAGCTCCGAAACCGTGTGGGTGGACAGCGGCGGCAGCCCGAGCAAGTACGAACCCATGCCGACCTGGCAGGTCGATTTCTCCGACACCATCGGCGCGAACACCTACACGGTGCCCGGCCACTCGGCGACCCATCCACTGCGCGACGTGGCCGACATCGCCTTCGATGCCGATCCGAACTCGGGCGCAGCCATCTACATTGGAGGCGGGTTGGAACAGATCGGCGGCACCAGCCTCTCGGCTCCGCTCTTCGCGGGAACCTGGGCGCGGATACTGCACAAATATCCCACGATCGGCTTCGCAGGCCCGGTGATCTACGCGCTGCCGGATGCCGCTTTCCACGACATCACCTCGGGCAACAACGGCGGCGAAACGGCGGCCACCAATTACGACTCCGCGAGCGGGCGCGGCAGCCTGATCGTCGGCACCGCAGTCGCCGATGCGGCGGGACTGGGCAACCAGCCGCCCGTTGCGAGCTTCAGCTACGTCAAGACGGGCCTGGCCGTGAACTTCACCGATACCTCCACCTATACCGCGACCGACCTGGACAGCGGCATCGCTGCGCATTCGTGGACGTTCGCCGACGGCAGCACATCGACCGCCGCCAACCCGAGCCATGTCTACGCCGCTGCCGGTACCTACGTCGTGCGCGAGAAAGTGACGGATGAAGTCGGGGCCTCGGCCATCGCCGCCCACACGATCACGGTCGCGCCGATCCAGCTGATCCAGAACGGAGGGTTCGAAACCGGAACGGCGACGCCATGGATCATCACGACGGGCGATCTGACGGACAACGCAGCGCAGGCGCACTCGGGCAACTGGTTCGTGGCGATCGGAAACGGCGGGACCGGCGCGCATACCGACAACGTCGCCCAGACGGTGACGATCCCGACCGGAGTGACCTCGGCCACCTTGTCGTTCTACCTCAACGAGACCACGGCGGAAACCACCACGACCGCCGTCCACGACAAGCTCGACGTCAAGGTCTTCAATTCGAGCGGCACTCTGCTCGCAATCCTTGCGACCTATTCGAACCTCGATGCGACCGGCGGCTATGTGCTCGAGAACCTGGACATGTCCCCCTACATCGGCCAGAAGGTGAAGATCCAGTTCTACGGCACCAACAACGCAACCTTGCCGACCTTGTGGGACGTCGATGACGTGACGCTCACCGGGAGCTGACCGGACCCAGGCACCGTTTCGCACGACAGCCGGAATCCCGAGAGGGGTTCCGGCTTTTTGCTGCACGGGGAAGTGCGAATTTCGCGAGCGGCAGAGCCTGCCCCGGACCCGATCCGGGGATGCCGGGAGCGATTTTGTGTCGCGGGATGGAGCTTCTTTCCTGATTCGGGTGGCGCTTGTCGACCACGCGAAAAATCGGGGCGGCGGCAAACGCCGCCGCCCCGGGACTGCACACCCTGCCAGCACTACAACACCGTCACCGACGCCGCATCGCTCCAGTCGCTCGGTCCTGCCCGTCCGACCGCGCACACCTGCACGATGTAGCCCGTGCAAGGGGTGAGGCCTGCGAACGTGTGGCTCGCCGCGAACGTGGTGACCACCGGCGACCATGCGGTGGGCGTGGCGGCGGGAGCGTAACGCCACTGGTAGGCGCGGGCCTGGCGCACCGTGCCGCAGCGGGCGACGATCTGTCCGCTCACCTTGCCGCGCACCGCGCGCAGCCTGACGGGTGCGGGCAGCTCGCCGACCGGCGTCCGTGCACGACGCACGGGGAAGCCCGAGCTGCCCAGCGTCGGCAGGTCGCCGCCGCTGGCGACCTGCACGTAGTTCGCCAGATCGCGCATTTTCCCGACCAGGACCGCTCGCGCCTGCTTGCGTGCGCTGATCGCGACGCGGCTGTCCCTGGCCGCGTTCACTGCGGCGATGAACTGCGTGCGCGAGGTTTCGACGTCGGCCACGTTCGGTGCGAGCGTGGCGAACGCCGGGTGGCCCTTCATCGAGGCGACGACGTGCTCGCAATCGACGATCAGCTCGGCATCGCTGTCGCGCGTGAGAAAGCCGATCGCGACGCGTGCCCTGCCGGGGACTGCGCCGGCGGGAGGAGTCGACGAACCCGAAGCGGGATTGCCGGACTCCTGGGTGGAAGTGCTGCTGTTGCCCGAATTGTTGATGACGCTGACCATGACTGAAAATCCTCTTGATATGCCGGCCGTTTCTTCGGTCCGGCGTGATGTGATGTGTTCGCTTGTCGCGGCAATGGGCTGCGGATGCCGCATGCAGCCGCAGGGCATCGGGCGGATCCCTTCAGGGATCCGGTCCGTCGGCATCCGGGCGCGGAATGGTCGCTAGCCAAAGACGGCCGAGCGCACGCCCGGCGCGGGATTCTTCGCGTGCGCGCGGGCGCCGTGGGTCGTGCCGCGACGGCTCATCCCGGCGCGATCGCGTGGATCGACGCGACGCGCCCTGTGCCAGGACGAAACCCCGTCGCGTGCGCCACGCAGGATGGCGGACGCGTGGAAGGCTGCACCGGATGCGTCGCGAAAGACGTTGGGTGCATCGGAAAAGACACTGGCATCGCCGCGAAAGAGGATGACATCGCCACGATTGATGTCGTCCTCGCAGCGAAAGATGATGACTTCGCGACGATTGATGTCGTCGTCGCAGCGAAAGACGATGACATCGCCGCGATTGATGTCGTCGTCGCAGCGAAAGACGATGACATCGCCACGATTGATGTTGTCGTCGCCGCGAAAGACGATGACATCGCGACGATTGGTGTTGTGATCGCAGCGAAAGACGATGACATCGTTGCGATTGATGTTGTCGTCGCCGCGAAAGATCATGACGTCGCGCCGAAAGATGATGTCTTCGCGCGGAACGCGAGTGGATTTTTCGCGATACGCGATGGTCGCGCGGAACGGATCGGCGGTTTCGCCGGGCGCGGCGATGTTTCCGCAACGCCGCGCGGATCCGTTGCCTGCGCGCAGGCCATCGACCGCCTGCGGCATGCCGTTCCGTTCGCAATTCGACTGGTCGCGCACCGTGTCCATCTCGTTCCCCGAATCTCCATCGCACCGCGCGATGGGAGAACGATGGTGACCGGAGGCCGTCTCAGGAGGCGAGACGGAGTCCGGGAAAACATGACGGTTTTTTCATGTGGCGCCGTCTGCGACGTGCATCCATGCACCGCCGCGGATGTCCCCGAACCTGTTCAGGGGTGCCCTGTGGCAGTCATCTCCCGGGTTTGACCCACCAGCCAGTCCACGAACAGGTGTGCGGCAGG
>DATHOV010000421.1:0-2331 GCA_035484515.1 Lysobacteraceae bacterium | reverse complement strand
GGTCGAGAACCGGCACAGGAACCTGGCGCTCAAGGACCTCGGCGGCGACGAGATCAGCGACGACATCTTCCTGTCGGTCTGGTCGATCTGCGGCAACGACTACATGCTGACGCTCGGGCGTGGGGTGGTGCGCGACGTGCTGAAGATGCCGGCGCATTCCGCGACCGAAAAAGAGTTCGATGGCGACTGTACGAAAGGCAAGACGCCCATGCCTGGCGTCATCGTCGGCACCCTCATCGATCAACCCGGATCGGACCAGCTGCCGGCGAAGACGGCGTGGAAGCTCGACGACAAGACCGGCAAGTTCACCTCCATCCCCGCCGACGGGCTGACCTGTTCCCGCAGCGGGATCATCTTTCCGGATGGGGAAAAGAAGTAGGCGCGGTCGACATGCGCACCGCTTTCGCAACGGGCTTTCTCCTTCTGGGCGCAGTCTTTTGCGGCCGTTCGAGCGCCGAAGAACCGGCGAACCTGAATTCGGCCGTCCGGCACTTCCTGCATGTGTCGGCGACGCCGCATTTCAGGTACGGCTTGGCGGATCTCGATTTCGACGGTGTGGACGACGCCGTGGTCCTCATACAGGATCGCCGCTATTGCAGTTCGGGCGGTTGCCCGATGCTGGTCTTCCACGGCACGCGCGAAGGGTTCAAGCCCCTTTCGTCGAGCACGATCGCAAACGAACCCATCCGGGTCTCGATCGCGACCCATTACGGCTGGAAGATCCTGATCTTCACGACGGCGGGAAGAGGCGCAGCCCTGTTGCGCTTCGACGGTTCCCGCTATTCGCGCAACCCGTCAGTGCAGACCAAGGCCAGTGCGTCCGACCTCTCCGTGGCCACCACGCTGG
This sequence comes from Lysobacteraceae bacterium, assembly GCA_035484515.1. GTDB lineage: Bacteria > Pseudomonadota > Gammaproteobacteria > Xanthomonadales > Xanthomonadaceae > SZAS-103. The sequence continues at coordinate 1,484 of DATHOV010000421.1, read as the reverse complement.
CGCTGCAGGACGTTGCCAAGAAATAGAGTCAAAGAACTTTTGTTCCGAGTGGAAAAGTTCTCCGACCCCATTTTTCTTAGCTTCTCCGCCCCCTCATTGACAGACGACTTCCGCGTCGCGCGCGTCCTGTGCAGCGACTGCATTCAAGCGGGAGAGGATGGGCTGCAACAGGTGCTCGTAGTTGCGCCAGCGCGCAACACCGCGCGCGTGGATCGGCTCGCGTACCTGTTGCCGGCTGGCGCTGGCGGCGAAGCCTTTGCGATCGGAAAAAGCGATGACGTCCGGGTGCCAGTCGACCCCGATGGCAGCGAGTCCGGGCCGCAGCTCCTTTTCGGGATCGGCGACCAGGCGCTCATAGCTCACTTCCGTCAGATGGTCGCCCATGATGGTGCGCCAATGGCGCAACAATCGCCGATGCTGCTCGATCCGATGCGCGATGTGCTGAAGGTCGTTGCTCCATCGCACTTCGTTGAATTGCGTCATCCAGCATGACAAGGCGACATCGCGCGGATCGCGCAGGCAATGAATGATCGCGGCCTTCGGAAAGGCGATGTGGAGCCAGCCTGCGAGCAGGTAGTTGTCGGGCATCTTGTCGACGATCCGTCCCGCATCCGGCTGCAACTCCATCCGATGCAGGCGCTTCTCGAGCAGTTGCAGATGCCATGCGGCAGCCTCGCCAACCGCATGCGCAGTGAACAGCTCCGGCGATCCACCCGCGACGGCCATGGCGCGGGCCAGGCTTTCGGTCGCGAGCGTCTGTTCGCCCACGCCGACAATGGCCGGATGCGACGCGAGGATCTGCTCGAGCAGCGTGGTGCCGGATCGCGGCAGGCCGACTACGAACACCGGTCGCCGATCGGGGCTGCCTGCATTCCGCAGGAGATTGAACAGATGCGGAGTGTAGTTGCCGATCGCATGCTCGATCCTGCTTTCGTGGTGTCCCGGGTCGTAGCGTTTCTGCGGCGGAACCATCTGCGTCATCAACTGGTTCGTGCGCGTGGCGTGCTGCGATGCGAGCGGGTAGTCGCCGCTGCGATCGTGGTGCCTGGCCAGGGTGTCGTGCAGTCGTACGAGATCCCTCGGATCGCGCGCGGACAGGACCAATCGCTCGACCGGGACCCGATCTGCAGGTTCGAGTCGCCCACTGCCGATCTGCGCAATTCCCCAGAACGCAGCTGCACAATCGGGTGCGACTTCAAGCGCCGACCGATAGTGCCCGAGCGCCACTGCCGAATCGCCGTGAGACATCGCAAGCGCACCGAGCCTGACGCGTGGCAATGGGTCCCGCGGTCGCAGGTTGCGATAGCTTTCATACGCGGCTCGTGCCTCCTGCAAGCGCCCCGCCACCCGCAACCGCTTTCCATACACTCCCAGCAGGCCGGCGTGAAGCGGGTGGCGATCGAGCAGTTCCTGCAGCACGTTGCACGCCACATCCCCACCGACGGTCTCCCGCAGGATCTGGTCGATGCGCCCGCCCATGCCGT
>DATHOV010000420.1:0-2882 GCA_035484515.1 Lysobacteraceae bacterium | reverse complement strand
ATGCGTGGGTGAGACGGCGGACTTGCCCTGGGAAAAATGCGCGAACGCCCTGGGGAAATCTCCCAGGTCCTCGTATTCCTTGCCAAGCGCCATGTGCAGGTACATGGTCGCGGCGGCATCGCCTGCGTTTCGCTGGGCGAGCTCCTGCAGCCGTGCGACGTGATTGCTGACAGCCGTCTGCCGGCGAAGTCTCGACACGCTGTAGTGCGCCTGCCAGCGCTGCGGGTCCAGCGCCAGACAGGCCTCGAAGTGGTTCTGCGCGGCGTCGACGTCGCCCAGGTACATCAGCGACATCGCGTAGTTGTAGACAATCCCCGGGTTGTCGGGCGCCTCCGCCGCGGCGCGACGAAACACACTGGACGCACGTTCATGGGCGTTCGCTCGCGTGTAGACGATGCCCAGGGTGTCTAGCGTCGACGGATCGCAGGAGGCGACGCAAAGCGTCCGGTTGGCGACCCGCAGGGCCTCGCCGTGCACGTTGGCGATCGACAGCGCCTTCGCGAACTGCCCCGCAAAGTCGCCGCGCGTGGGTTCGAGCTGCGTGGCCTGGCGCAGGCAGGCCAGTGCCTGCGTCCATTGCTGCATCGCCATCGCAGCGACGCCGGCGACAAAGCAGGACCCTGCGTGGTTCGGCGTCTGCCGCAGCACGAGGAGCGAAATGTCATGCGCTTGCTGCCAATTCCCCTGCTGGAGCGCAGCGATCGCTTGTGCGTGCAGGTCGTCCTGGGAAAGTTGGGTCATGAAGCTCCGTAAGCGTGCAGGGGAATGGGCGAGTACACATTATCGCTTCATGCCGAAGTCTTCCCACCCTCACCCAGGCAGCCGTCAGAAGATCGACCACGCCGTCTTCGTCGTCAGCAGTTCCAGCGCCATCGTCGCCACCACCGAATTGCCGTGCCCGGACAATCCCGGCGACCACGCCGCCACCGCGAACCGCCCGGGAAGCACCGCGACGACACCGCCGCTGACGCCGCTCTTGGCCGGCAGCCCCACGCGATACGCGTAGTCGCCGGCTTCATCGTAGACACCGCAGGTCAGCATCACGGCATTGATGCGCTTGACCTGACGCGCCGTGGCGATCGCCTCGCCCGTGGCATTCACGCCGCCGTTGGCGAGATAGAGGAAGGTGCGTGCGAGCTGTGTGCAATCCATGCGCAGCGCGCACAGGTGGAAATACGCCTCCAGCACGCGCTCGGTATCGTTGTGGAGATTGCCGAACGACTTCAGGTAGTGGGCGAGGGCACGGTTGCGGTGGCCGGTTTCGCGCTCGGCCGCAGCCACCTCGAGGTCGTAGTCCAGGTCGTGTTGCCCGGCCGCACGGCGCGCGAAATCCAGGATCGCCGCTTCGTCGGCGTGATCGAGGATCGCGTCGATCACCACCATCGCACCGGCATTGATGAAGGGATTGCGCGGAATGCCGCGTTCGAGGTCCAGTTGCGCGAGGGAATTGAAGGCGCCGCCGGAAGGTTCGCGACCGACGCGACGCCAGATCGCATCGCCCTCCAGGCGCATGGCGAGGTTGAGGCTGAGCACCTTGCCGATGCTCTGGATCGTGAACCCGTCCCCGGCCGTACCCACGCAATGGCATTCGCCATCCACGGTGCACAGCGCCATGCCGAAACGATCCAGGGGAGTCCTCGCCAGCGGCGCTATGTAATCCGCGACGCGACCCTGACCGAGCAACGGCGCCACTTCGTCATGAATCTCGGCAAGCAGTCGCGTGTAATCCATTCGCTGAGTCCGTAAAGGGGTCACGTATAAAGGGTCAGGTTCACTTGTTTCAGCAAATGAACCTGACCCTTTCGCGTCCGGTGCCGCAATCAGCCATCCGTCTGCTTGATACCCAGATAGCCGAGGAAACACCGCTTGAGCTCGCGCTTGAGCGACAGGTCGTCCTTCGGAATCACGGCCTGCCAGTTCTTCATGTTGTGATCCACCAGGATCAACTCGATCAACGTGCTGTTGAGCGTCATGAGGGCAAACGACACGGCCATGCGCGGGTCCGGGTGCTTGACCTGTTTCTTGTGCACCATGAACAGCTCGACCAGGTATTGGAAGGTGCGCAGCTCGATCTTGCATACTTTTTTGTAGGCCGCGGTGTGATCGCGTCCCTGCGCGAACTGGCGCAGGGCACGCAACAATCCCGCGTTCGCGCGGAAGCTGAGCAGCATGGTGCTGATGATCTGCTCGGCAAACACGGCCAGTGGAATCTGTTTCGCCATGGCGGGCGTGAGCGTATTGCGCAACACCTCGTCCTGGCGTTCGAGGATGCCGAGGATCATCGTTTCGAGCAGGGCATCCTTGTCGGCAAAGCGCCGGTAGATCGCCCCCGGCGTCAATCCGGCGTGCTCGGCGATGCGCGGAATCGTCGTGCCTTCGACGCCATGTTGGCCCAGCACTTCCGCCGCCGCCTCGAGCAGCTTGCGCGTCGATTCCCGGCTGCGGTCCTGCTGCGGTGCGAGTGTATTCCTGGCCATGGGCCATTTATATCAGGCTCGCCAGCGGAACGCTTGACATGAATGTAAATGTAAATATACATTTACGTTTAAGGGAACCGCCGGTCGTCATCCAGCCATGCTCCCTGAGCGCATCCACCCACATTCGAGGCGACCGCCATGACTGCCGCAACCGCGCACGCAGGACCTGCTTCCGCAGAGGCCGTCGAACACCCCTTGCGAAATGCCAACTTCCGTCGCTGGCTGGTCGGCGGAACGATCTCCCTGTTCGGCGACCAGTTCTACCTCGTGGCCCTGCCATGGCTCGTCCTGCAGCAGACCGGTTCCGCGGTGGCGATGGGCGCGATCATGATGGCCGGGGCCGTTCCACGCGCCCTGCTGATGCTCATGGGCGGTGCCCTGAGCGACCGCGTCTCCGCGCGCAGG
>DATHOV010000419.1:0-4760 GCA_035484515.1 Lysobacteraceae bacterium | reverse complement strand
GACATAGCCGACGTCAACCGCAGCGCCTCGCGCTTCGACACCGAGAAGTTGCGCTGGCTCAACCAGCAGTACCTCAAGAACGATCCGCCCGGGGAAGTCGCGAAGCACCTGGGCTGGCATCTGCATCACGCGGGCTACGACCTGGCGAGCGGGCCGTCCCCGGTCGATGTCGTGATCGCATTGCGCGATCGCGTGCACACGCTCAAGGAAATGGCCGAGCGGGCCAGGATATGGTTCGAGCCGCTGCGCGAATACGACGAAGCCGCTGTCGCCAAACACCTGACCGATGCTGCGGCTGCGCTACTGGCCTCGGTGCGCGAGCGGCTCGCTGATGCGCCGAACTGGACGCCCGAAGGCGTGCACGCCGCGCTGGTGCACACGTCCGAGGCGCTCGGGCTTGGCATGGGCAAGATCGCGCAGCCGCTGCGGGTGGCGCTCACCGGTACCCAGGTGTCGCCGTCGATCGAGCACACCGTGTACCTCGCCGGCCGCGAGGAAGCGCTGGAACGCATCGATGCAGCCCTGGTACTGATCGCAAAACGCTCTGGAAGCACCAGCCAGGGGGCTTGAATTCCCGGCGACCTGCTACGATTAAGCCACCATGAGCGCCAAGCACGCCGTCGCCGTCGCCTGCACCGATCCGAAGCACCACGTCCACGGCGCCGACGATTACGTGCGCGAGGTCGAAAGGGCTTGCGAGGAACGCGGCCTGCGGCTGACGCCGCTGCGCGCCGACGTGCTGCGTCTGGTCGCCGATTCGAAGCGGCCGGTGAAAGCCTACGACCTGCTCGCGCAGATCAGCGAGTCCAAGGCTGCATCCGCGCCGCCGACGATCTATCGGGCGCTCGATTTCCTGCTCGAGAATGGCTTCATCCACAAGCTCGAATCGATCAACGCGTTCGTCTCCTGCCACCATCCCAGCGTGCGGCACACCGTGCCCTTCCTGATCTGCGACCGCTGCCATGCGGCGACCGAGATGGAGGACGAGAAGATCAGCCACCTGCTCGACGAGAAGGCGCGCGCGCTCGGTTTCACCCCACAGGCGCAGACGCTGGAAGTACATGGCCTCTGCGCGGATTGCGCGCGCGCCTGAGCTGGGCCCTGGAACAACCCGGAATGCGCCGCCTTCAGTACGCACGAGCGGCGCTGCACTCCTTGCACAACCCGTGGACCTCCAGCGTTTGCGTCCTTGTGCTTGGCGCGAATTTCATTTCGCGTGACCTGCTGTCCAGCAGGGTCCGCACGTGATCTTCGATCACCTCCGTCGCCGCATCGCAGCGATCGCAGATCAGGAACGTCGCGATGTGCGACGACTGCGGCGCGATGCAGGCGACGTAGGAATTGATTGATTCGAGCTTGTGGATGAAGCCGTTCTCGAGCAGGAAATCGAGCGCCCGATAGACCGTCGGTGGCGACGAGATGGCGTCGGACTCGCTGATGCGCGAGAGCACGTCGTAGGCTTTCACCGGCTTGGCGGATTCGGTGACCAACCGCAGCACGTCGGCGCGCAACGGCGTCAGCCGCAGGCCGCGTTGCGCGCATGCCTTCATGACAGCCTTGATGGAATCAGCGCTCATCGCCGCATGCCTTGTGCCGAGGCACCTCAGAACTTCTTGGTCAAGGTGACGTAGGCGCCGCGCCGCGGCCCGTATTGCGGGGCGAACACGCCGATGCCGGAGCCGTCGCGCAATTCATATATGCGGTCGGCGACATTGAGCACCGCGAGATTGACGTTGAACGGGCCGCCAGGACCGAAATCGAACTCGCGCTGCGCGGACACGTTGAACGTGGTGTACGACGGCAGGTGCCCGGTGTTAGCGAAGCCCTCGCGCAGCCCCGAGCCGTACAGGAAGTCGACGCCGAGCCTGGTGCCGCTCCAGTCGTAGCTGACGCCACCGGACCCCGTGAGCCCCTGGTCGTGGTCGAGGTGGATCCAGTGGTTGGCGATGTAGGCGAGTTCGTCCTGTCCGAAATTGTACTGGCCGGTCACGACGTCCCTGCCTTCGGCCTTGCTGCTGGACACGTTGAAGTAGGCGCCGAATCCGCCTTCGTTGTAGCTGCTGGTGAACTCGAAGCCGTGCACGCGGCCCTGGTCGTAGTTGAACGGCGAGAAGATCAGCGCCGCGCCGAACTGGCCCAGGTCGAGCAGGTCGTGCACCTGGCGGTAGTAGGCATCGAGACCGAGGGTGAGGTGGTCGCCGACCTTCTGCGAGATGCCGGCGTCGAAAGAGTTCGAGCGCTCCGCGAGCGTTTCCGCGTTGACGTCGGTCGGTAACTGGTTGGTCGTGCCCTGGAACAGGGCGATGTCGGTCGGCGAGATCAGTTCGCTCGGCGGCGGCGTGAAGTAGCGCGCGTAGCCGGCGTGCAGGGTGGTCGAGTCCGAGGCGTCGTACACGAAGCCGACACGCGGGCTGACCTGGCCCTGGTTCAGATAGGCCTCGGATTCGTCGGCGCGCACGCCGTAGTTCATCGTCAGCCGGTCGCTGAGCTTCCATTCGTCCTGCACATACAGGCCATAAGTGCGTGCATGGATATGCGGGGAATCGTCGACGATCGTGATCGGCGTCGTGCTGGTCTCGTTGCCATCCGCATCGGCCGGGAACACCAGCGAGGAGCTGTCGGTGAAGGGATGTTCCCCCTCCGCGTACAAGCCGTAACGCACGGTGTGCGAGTTGCCGAGCGGCGTGGAGAAATCCGCCTGGACTGTGTCGGCGCGGTTGGCCTGGTCGATGGTCGCCGCGACGCCGTTGAAGATCAGGTCGCCGACCGGGTCCGGGGTGAAGCCGATGCTGGTGAATCGCTGGTTGAGTGAGATCTGGTAATCGGTGTTGCCGAAACTGCCCTGCAGCGCCAGCACGCCGAAACGGGTGATCTCGCGCTGGTTCTCGTTCAGGTCCGCGGAATTGAAATTGGCCGGTGCGTTGGCGAGGTCGTAGACCGGTGTCTGGTTCGGGTTGTCCGGGATCTGGAAGCGGTTGTCAGTCGTGCCGAACATGAAACTCAGGCGCGTATCGTCGTTGAGCAGGTAGGACACATCGCCGAAGGTCTTGCCCTGGTCGGTATGGTCGTGGATCGCATTGCGCCCGGCGGTCGGGTTCTCGATGCCCAAGTCGTCCTTGAGGAAGTTGCCGGTGAAAAACCAGCTCAGGCGATCCTGGTTGCCGTACCAGGTGAGCTCCGGGTTGACCGTGCCGGACGAACCGGCGGTCACGCCGATGCTGCCGCCGGTTTCGTTCCTGCCGGTACTGGTGGTGATATCCACGATACCGGCGGTGCGATAGCCGTATTGCGCCGGCAGGGCGCCGGTCAGTAACTGGACGCGATCGATGATGCGGGTGTCGAGCGTCTGCCCGAAGCCGGCAATGCTCTCCGGGATGATCACGCCATCGATGCGGTATTGCAGGTCGGCGTGATCGCCGCGCACGTGCAACTGGCCGTAGGAATCCTGGACCACGCCCGGCGCCTGCAGCAGCACCTGGTTGAGCGGGGTGGTATCGCCGAGTGGCAACTGTTCGATCGCCTGTTTCGTGATCACATACTGGCTGGCGCCGATCTCCGGGGAGAGCTTGTTGCGCGACTTGTCGAGCTTGCCGAAGACCTCGACGCTGTTGAGCGTCTTCGCGCCACCGGCTTCGCTCGAGGCATCGGGCGAATCGCTGGACGGTTGCGTGGCCGTGGCGTGTGACGGTGCGGACAGGACGATCGCTATCCCGGCGGCGAGGGGCAGTAGGTGGAAACGGCGAGGGTGCATCGGAATCCCCTTAATGTAATGATATTACATACTCTATATTTTGGTATGTTATACTGTCCCCGCACTGACACAACCATGCCGAAGGTCATGTCCGCCTCTTTCGAACCCGTCCGTCTTCCCATCGCACGCAAGGGCCTGCTGGATCGCCTCGGGGCGACCGGCTCGATGCTGTGTGCGATCCACTGCGCCGCACTGCCGCTCGTGCTCGCGATCGCGCCCGCGTTCGGCGCGTGGTTCGGCAGCGCACGCTTCGAGATCGGCTTTATCGCGTTCGCGAGCGTGCTCGGGCTCGCGAGCCTCGTGCTCGGCTACCGCCAGCACCGTGTCGGTCGCGCCTTGCTCTTTCTGGTTCCGGGCATCGCGCTGCTGTGGTGCGCCGTGCTACTCGATGTGCTGCACGCGAATCCGATCGTGCATGCCGTCGCGATGGCCTGCGGCGGCACTCTGATCGCGACCGCGCACGTGCTCAACCTGCGGCTCACGCACGCGCATGCGCATGGCGTGGCTTGCCAGCACTGATCCGGGGGCGATCCCGGTTTTGCTTGCAGCGCGTCGGTGTTAGGCTGTGCGCCACTTCACCGCAACGCAGGAACGATCATGGGCAAGGGCGACAAGAAGACTCCGAAGGGCAAGCGCAGCGCCGGCAGCTACGGCAACGCGCGTCCGCACAAAGCGACCAGCAAGACCGCGGGTGCAGCGGCCGTGAAATCCACCAAGGTCGCGACCAAGCCGGCCGCCAAGCCCGCCGCCAAAGCACCGGCCAGGACCGTCGTCAAGAAAGCGACAACCGCGAAGTAAGCGACTAGCTTCGTCCGACGCAACGAAAACCCGCCGGGAGCGGGGTTTTTTGTGCCTGGACGCAGGACCCTCCCGATGCCCTGCGAGAGACGATGACTTCGGTTCGAAAGACGATGTTTCCGCAGCGAGAGACGATGCATTCGTCGCGAAAGACAATGGACTGGAACGGGCAAGCCCGGTGCCAGTGAGCTAGAGAACGGAGTTTCCGCCT